>DATFTS010000715.1:0-2156 GCA_035261645.1 Jatrophihabitans sp.
CGGCACGTCGAAGCGTTCCGGCCATACGCCGATGCGGGCATCGATGTCGTCCACATCGCGCAGATGGGCGGCCGCGAGCCGGCGACCAGCTATCGCGGATTCTTCGACTTCTACGGCGAGCAGGTGCTGCCCCGACTGCGCGACATTGCCTGATTCCGGCGGCTTTCAGTCGGTGCGGACGGTGGCGGCTTGCACTGCGGCTGCCACATGGTCCGCGTCGGCGACTGCGGCTCGCTGCCGCTCGGCGCCGGTGCCGAGTTCACGGATGCGCTCGAGCCCTTCGCGCACCCGGTATACGTCGCCGGCTGCGATCAGGGCTGGGCTCACCCGCTCGACGAGCGCGTGGACCACCGCCCAGGCGGGCTTGAGGTGGGCGCGACGGCTGAGGTCGACGAGCTGGTCGGTCATGCCCCAGCGTGCCGCTCGCCAGGCCGCTGCGCGCAGCAGCTCCGGGCGGGTCGTTCGGGAGAACGGGGCGTCCGCGGCGGTGCTGACGAGCGCACGACACAGGGCGGCGATCGTCACCGCGTCCTCGATGTCGATGCAGACGTCGCAGACCCGGATCTCCACCGTCGGATAGTTGGCCGACAGGCGGGCGTCGAAGTAGATCATGCCGTCGTCACGCGCGGCGCCGGTGGCGATCAGCTCGTCGACGGTCCTGCGGTAGTCGCCCGCGTCGGCGAACCGCGCGGTGACCCCGGCGGTCGGCCAGTCGTCCCAGACGACACGGCGGTAGCTGGCGTAGCCGGTGTCCCGGCCGTCGCGATAGGGCGAGTTCGCAGTTAGAGCGGCCAGCACGGCAAGCCATGGAGCCACGCCGTTCAGGACGTCCACACCTTCCTCGGCGTCTTCAATCTCGACATGGACGTGCATCGCGCAGGTGAGTTGGCGGCGTTCGAGCTCGGCGAACCGATCCGCCATCTGCCGGTAGCGCGGGTCGTCCGTCGTCTGTGTGCTGCCTGGTACCGGACAGGTGCCGGAGGCGACAAGCCTTGCTCCTTTCTCGCCTGCGGCCTTGGCAAGCTCCGCGCGAGCCCGGGCCAGGTCGGCGGCTAACGCGTCGGGATGGTCGGCGGGATCCGAGGCGAGCTCGGCCTGCGCCCGCTTGAGCTCCTTCTCGAACTGCGCCTCGTCCGCGCCGTCGCGCTCGGCGGCGGCCACGACGTCCGGCCCGATGTCCAGCAACCGGGGCGCGTTGACGTCGAACAGCAGGAACTCCTCCTCCACCCCAACCTGGCGAATCTTCACGCCAGCAGTGTGCTCACCGGCAACCGGTTGTTACCGCGTGGCGATCTTGTGGGAATCGTTATGGCACAGGCGAAGGAGGAGCGAACCATGGCTACCCGAGCCAGCGTCAAGAATGAGAAGCAGTACGAGGCGCTCAAGGACAAGGGCATGTCCAAGCAGCGTGCAGCGCGCATCGCCAACAGCCCCGACTCGTCGTCGAACGGCGGCAAGCAGAGCGGCAAGGGCGGCAGTTCGAAGCAGGGCGGCACGACCGCGCAGAAGAAGGAGGCCGGCCGCAAGGGCGGGAAGGCGGCGGCGAAGAAGTCCTGACACGGCGCGGACTCCGTCCGTCCTGGTCAGACGGAGCCCGCGCGCGTCAGCGTTTTCAGTGGTGGCCGCCCGGCCCTTCGGGGTCGCCCTTGCCCATCCCGTCCTCGACCCCCGTTTGCTTGAGGTTCTTGTCGAACTTCACGGTGACGAGCGAGCCGTCGGACTTCTGCATGTGCACCTCGTAGGCCGCATCGCCCGCGTCCGTCTCGACGCGGATGATCTTGGCGCCGGGCACGGCCTTGAGCGCTGCGGCCTTGAGCGTGGACGCGGTGGACGCCGAGACCGCCTTCTCGTCACTGCGCACCGGTGCCGCGCCGCCTGGACCGCCGTGGCGGTCGTTGTCGGGCGCAGGGGCCGCCGTCGCCGCCAGCGCGGTAGAGCCGGACCCGTTGGTCGTTGACGGCGTGGACGCGGTGGCGCCGAGCGCAGTCGCCGCGAGCGCGCCGGTTGCTACGCCGAGACCGATGAGACCGACCCTTATGCCGAGCTTCCGGCCGCGCGATGGCGTGGGATCTGGGTACTCGAAGGACATCGCTGTCACCTCCGTGCTACGGGCCGCGCGACGGCCCGGGTCGCGCCGATCTGACGCGGTCCGATCA
>DATFTS010000716.1:0-3551 GCA_035261645.1 Jatrophihabitans sp.
TCCTTGAACAGCAGCTTGAGTTTGGCGATGCCCGCTTCCTTCCCCTTGTTCTTCAACGTCGCCGCACGGCTATTGGTCAGCGTTTCGAACTCTTTGAGCGCAGCGGTGTAGCTCTCCGCAATCGTCGCCATATCAGGTGCCCCTCCATCGCGTGCCGGATGACGAACCCTAAGGCCGGATCCGGCCGGCCGTCCAGATCTCGATCTTGTCGGGTAATTGCGCGGGACGAGGCGCCCGTTGTTTTTCCGGGGCCCGCAACGGGTACCCGCACTGACGTGGACATTGCCGAAGAGATCCTGAACCAGCACCACGTACAGCGGCAGATGTTCGCCCGGCTCTACGACGTCGATCCCGCTGACACCGCCACGCTTGCCATCCTCTGGGAACGGCTCAGTGCCTTCCTCGAGGTGCACGCCGCCGCGGAGGAGCGCTACTTCTACCCGCGCCTGCTCGAACTGGGCGGCGGCCCGCCGGCGAGCGACGAGAATCCGGTCGAAGAGACCAAGGACGCCATCAAGGACCACAACGAGATCCGCGACGCGATCGCCGACACCAACCGGCACGAGGTCGGCAGCGAGGACTGGTGGGCCGGTGTGCGTGCGGCGGACGAGGCCAACAGCGATCATATGGCCGAGGAGGAGCGCGACGACCTACCCGACGTGCGCCGGCACTTCGACCTGCAGACGCGGCACGCCATCGCTGTGCAGTTCGTGACCTACGAGTCCGAGCACGTCGAGGGTGTCCCGCTGCGCAACGAGGATCCGGATCGCTACATCCAGGAACACAAATAGCGCGGATTCACATCGGCGCGCTGCGCAGCAGCTCCAGCAGCGCCGGTCCGTCGGGCACGCCGAGTCCGGTGCACGGATCCCACCCGGCCTCCGCCTTGTACGCGCCGTTGTTCCCGCTGGTGATGTCACGAAAGCCGGGGATGGGCAGGCTCGCCGCGCCGGCGTAGATCACCGGATGCAGCAGGCCGAAACGCCGCCCGGTCACCTGCGCCAACCGGCAGATCAGCCCGGCCCACAGCGGCGCGACGGCGCTCGTCCCGCCGATCACCGCGGGCTGACCGTCGACGAGCACCCGGTAGCCCGTCTGCGGATCGGCGACGGCGGCGACGTCGGGCACACCGCGTCCAGCGCTCTTGCCGGCCCGCAGCGGCACCCCGACCGAACCCTGATACGACGGCAGCGCAAACGCATCACTGACCCCACCGCCCGTCGATCCACCTTGGCCACCGTCGTTCCAGACCGTCTCGCTGTCTACGGCACCGGACGCGCCCACCTGCAGCGATGTGCCGCCGCAGCCGAGAACATGCGGGCTCGACGCCGGGAAGTCACAGTGCGGTGCGCCTTGCGGCTGGTTGTCCGAGCTGCCGCTGTCGCCCGCTGCGGCGAGCACCGTGACACCGAGCAGCGCCGCGTCGGCGAACGCGGCGTCCATCGCCTGCCGCGCTTCCGGGCTCCACTGGTCCTCGCTCTGACCCCAACTGATGCTGATCGCGGTGGGCGCCGGCGTCGCATGAGCGGCCTGCGTGACGGCGTCCAGGAATCCGGCGTCGGTGTTCGGCGCGAAGTACACGAGGATCTTTGCTGCCGGTGCGATCGCGCCGGCCACCTCGATGTCCAGCAGCACCTCACCGTCGGCACCCGGATCCTGGCCAGGGAGGTTCACGGCTCCGTCGACGCTGACCGCCTCGACGGCCGGCGTGGGCAGCCCCAGCCCGCCGAAGTAGCTGTCCAGGTCAGCCTGCCCGAATCCCCCGCCGAGTTCGATGATCGCGATCGTCTGCCCTGACCCGTCCGCCTGCGGCATCCCGTACGCCGTTGCCAGTTGCAGCGGTGTGTAGCTCGTCGAGACGGCTTGCGAATGCGCGACGCGGAGACGGGGATCCGCGATCCGCGCTTCATCGATGCCGAGCACCGCGAGGACTTGTGGCGCCGAGAACGCCCGCAAGGCATCGGCGGAACCACGCACGCGCATCAGCCGCGTCGTCGAATCGGCAGAGACGACGTCCAGGCCGGCCGACGTAGCCGCGTCCTGCACCGCCTGCACGTCGCTCGGGTCGGCGCCGTAACGCTGCGCGAAGGCGGCGCGGGGCAGCGCCGCCGCGGCGAACGCCGCCGCCGGCGGATCGTTGCGCCGTCGCAACACGACGGTCGCAGTGACAGTAGGGTCCGGGTTGGCTGCCGATTCAGTCATAGGCTCCATCTTGGCAAGTTACCGACCATTCGGACAGTCCCCGCAGCAGTTGGACATCAACATCTTTGGCATCAACATCGCCCGGTAGGTTTCCGCGTATGACGACCTCGCACGCGCCGATCGTCCCGATCACGCTCACAGTCAACGGCCGTACCGGCCTCACGCTGTACGCGCCGCCGTGGGAGGACGAGGACGGCGAGGAGTGGCAGGGCTTCCTCGGCGACGGGGCCAAGATCCTGCTCTACCCGAGCACCGGCGAGCTGGCCTCGTTCATCGCGTCCGGCGAGGAGAACGACCTCTCCGACCACCCCGGGTGGGGACAGGTGCTCAAAGCCAGGCCGGACGACCTGCGCCCGGGCGCGGACGACCAGTACGACCTCGACGCGGTGTACGAGTGGGCCGGCGACGAGCCGGATCCGATGCACGTCTCCGCGCTGGGCAACGTCGTCGACATGGTCGGCCGCATCGCCGACAGCTGTGACGACGGGGCGTTGCGCCGGCTGATCGAGGGGACGCCCGCCTACGCGGAGCTCGTCGACGAGGACGTGAGCTACCAGGGCAAGGAAGGGCGCAGGCGCTGGAACGAACTCGGCGACACGATCGCCGACTCGTGGGAGCGGGCGATCAACCGCGTCGAGTCGTGGCTTTCCTGGCAGGGCGACTTCACTCACACGGAGTTCGCCGGCGAGGAGAACATCTGGGAACAGATCGGGGCTGAGCCGATCAAGATCATCCTCCCGGACGCGACGTACCTGACCGTGCGCGGTGACGTGCCCATCGACCCGAACACCGACGACACCGAAGCCGCCTTCATCGGCGGCCAGGACACCGTCGCCGTCTTCACCGAGGTCGCCGACCTCGCGCGGTACTGCCGCACCGCCAAGCAGCACGAGCTCGTCAAGCTGCACCTCTGGGAGGAGCTGGCCGAGGAGGAGCACGACGACGTCTTCGCGCCCGCTGAGGACGCGACCTACGACCTGCGCCGACCGTCGGAGACCGGCGCCGACCTCGTCCGCGAGCTGGCCACGTTCTGCAAGCTCGAAGCCGACCTCGCGATCCTTGACCAGCCATCCGTCGACCGCGACGACTGGCGAGCGCTGATCAGCGAGATCGAGACGTGCTTGCGACCGGAGGACTGAGCAGGGCGTTGCGCATCTCCGGCGCCGCGGTGCGCACTGCATCCGCGGCGGCGTCGTCTGTACGCGACTGAGAGGCCCGCTCGGCCTCGACGCGCGCCACGTAGGTCGCCACCTCGTCGGCGCGCCGCTGTTCGGACCAACCCAGCACGTCACCGACCAGCGCGGCGACTGCCGGCGCCGACTCCACCCCCCGATGCGGGTACTCGATCG
>DATFTS010000717.1:0-3696 GCA_035261645.1 Jatrophihabitans sp.
GCCGACGTCCTGCATCTCGTCGATGAACACCGCGATGCCGTGGCCGGTGTCCCCGGCGAGGCCCGCCACGTCGGCGAACAGCTCGACGAGGTCGATCTCGATGTCGCCCGAGTCCGCCCGGCCGGGAACCGCCGGCACATCGATGCCCGGCTGCCACTGCCGGCCCTTCGCGGCGGCGTCGCGTTGCGCGAACGACTTGATCACGCCGAGCACGTGCCGGCTCTCGTCCGGATTGCGCCCGGCGAGCTCTCGGACGGCGAGGTGCAGCGCGCCGGCGAGCGGGTGCCGGATCGACTGGTCGGGACGCGCCTCGAGCTTGCCGGTGCCCCAGCCGCGCCGGACCGCAGACGACCGCAGCGCGTTCAGCAGCACGGTTTTGCCGACGCCGCGCAGGCCGGTGAGCACGATAGAGCGTTCCGGGCGGCGCCGTGCGACTCGTTCGAGCAACACCTCGAACGCCGCCAGCTCGCCGTCGCGGCCGGCCAGCTCCGGTGGGCGTTGTCCCGCCCCCGGCGCGTACGGATTCCGGATCGGATCCACCGCTTCCTCCAGCTCCTCGCGCCTGCCATGCTCACTCGCTAGAACGGTATTGCGCTCTCTAGGGAAAACCGCAGATATCCGAATACGGCGCGATCGTGTCGCGCGCGTCACCGCTGGGCGGGTCGGTTTCAGCGTGCCGACAGTCCGGCAGGTGACCTAGCATCGAGGCGCTCTGTACGCCGGGACAGGAGTGCAAATCCATGAAGATGTCGGTCGTCGGCACGGGCTATCTCGGTGCCACGCACGCTGCGGCCATGGCCGAACTCGGTCACGAGGTGCTCGGCGTCGACATCGACGAGCTCAAGGTCGAGCGGCTTGCGGCCGGGCAGGTGCCGTTCTACGAGCCGGGGCTGGGCGAACTGCTCGCCAAGCACGTCGCGTCCGGCCAGTTGCAGTTCAGCACCTCGATGGCACGTGCCGGCGAGTTCGCCGACCTGCACTTCGTGTGTGTTGGCACACCGCAGAAGGCCGGTGAATACGCCGCGGATCTCACCTACGTCGACGCGGCGTTCGCCTCGCTGGCGCAGCACCTTCGTCCCGGTGCAGTGGTGGTCGGCAAGTCGACGGTGCCCGTCGGCACTGCCGCGCGGCTGGCGGTGCTGGTGCGCGCGTCCGGTGGCCAGCTCGTGTGGAACCCCGAGTTCCTTCGCGAGGGTTTCGCCGTCGAGGACACGCTTCGTCCCGACCGGCTCGTGATGGGCCTGGAGGACGACGCCGCGCGGACCATGCTCGAGCAGGCGTACGCCCCCATCCTCGCCAACGACGTGCCCGTGGTCGTCACCGACTTCGCGACCGCCGAACTCGTCAAGGTCGCCGCCAACTCGTTCCTGGCAACGAAGATCTCGTTCATCAACGCGATGGCGGAGGTGTGCGAGGCCACCGGCGCCGACGTCACGCAGCTGGCGCTCGCCATCGGCTACGACACCCGCATCGGGCACAAGTTCCTGCGCGCCGGGCTCGGGTTCGGCGGCGGCTGCCTGCCCAAGGACATCCGCGCCTTCATGGCCCGCGCCGGCGAACTCGGCGTCGACCAGGCCGTCTCGTTCCTGAAGAGCATCGACGAGATCAATCTGCGGCGCCGCGCCCGGACGGTCGACCTCGCCCGGGAAATGTGCAACGGCTCGCTCGCCGGGCGGCGCGCGGGCATCCTCGGTGCTGCGTTCAAGCCGGAGAGCGACGACATCCGTGATTCGCCGGCGCTCGACGTCGCACTGGCGATCCAGCGCTCCGGGGCAGCCGTTCGGGTGTACGACCCGCAGGCCATGAACAACGCGAAGGACAGCTACCCGACGCTGGCCTACTCGCCCTCCGCGCTCGAGGCCTGCGCCGACGCCGACGTCGTGCTGCACCTCACTGAGTGGGCCGAGTTCCGGGAGATCGATCCGGACGACCTCGCAGCCGTCGTCCGCGAGCGCAACGTCGTCGACGGACGCAGCGTGCTCGACCCGCTGACGTGGCGTGCCGCCGGCTGGCAGTTCCGCGCGCTGGGCCGCCCGTAGGCGGCGCCTTTCGCTGTCAGCTGCCAGGCAGAGTCAGGATCTCGGCGCCGTCGTCGGTGACCGTGATCGTGTGCTCCCACTGCGCAGCCCAGGAGCCGTCCTTGGTGAGCACCGTCCAGTCGTCGTCCCACATGTACCAGTCGTAACCGCCAAGCGTGAGCATCGGCTCGATGGTGAACGTCATGCCCGGGACCATGATCGTGTTCGCGCGCGGGTTGTCGTAGTGCAGGATCGTCGGCTTCGTGTGGAAGGACGTCCCGACACCGTGGCCGGTGTAGTCGCGCACCACGCCGTAGCCGAACCGCTTCGCGTATGACTCGATGACCCGGCCGATCACGCTGATCGGACGGCCGGGGCGGACGGCCTTGATGCCGCGCACCATCGCCTCGCGGGTGCGCTCGCCGAGCAGTCGCACCTCCTCGCGCGGCGTGCCTGCGTAGAAGGTCGCGCAGGTGTCGCCGTGCACCCCGCCGATGTACGCGGTGATGTCGACCTTCACCACGTCCCCGTCGGCCAGCGGGCGCGAGTCGGGGATGCCGTGGCAGATGACCTCGTTGACGCTCGTGCACAGCGACTTCGGAAAGTTCTTGTAGCCGAGGGTCGACGGGTAGGCGCCGTGCGCGATCAGGTACTCGTGGCCGACGCGATCGAGCTCGTCGGTGGTGACGCCGGGTGCCACGTTCTTGCCGACCTCGACCAGCGCATCGGCGGCGATGCGGCCTGCTACGCGCATGCGGTCGATCGTGTCCGGGTCCTTGACCATTGGGTCGTCGTAGTCGGCACGGGTGCCGGGCCAGGTGCCGACATAGTGCGGGCGGACGATGCCGGACGGCACGGCGCGCCGGGGCGCGACGGTGCCCGGGGAGAGCGGCGTGCTGACGGTCATGAATCCATTCTGCCTGGCGATTCCGGCAAACCGAGGACGGCGGCCACCGCCTCGGCCGGCGTGCGCACCACCGGCGGACCCGCCGGCGTGCCGCTCGCATCGTGGACCGTCCAGCCGCCGAGGCTGACGACGGGCACGCCGGTGCGCTGCGCCAGTGCGATCTCGCTCAACGTGCCCCAGCTGCCGCCGACGGCGACCACGGCGTCCGAGCACCGCACCAGCAGCGCGTTGCGCATCTCGCCGAGCCCGGTCGGCAGTACTACCGCGGCGGGTGAGGCAACGCGCTCGCTGCCGGGCTGTAGTGCGACGGTCAGGCCGCCGGCCTCCTGAGCACCGAGAAGGGCCGCCGTCATCACGCCGCCGAGCCCGCCGGTCAGCACGATCGCGCCCGCCTGCGCGAGCAAGCGGCCGACCTCACGAGCGGCAGCGACGTCGGCTGTCGACGCCGCATCTCCCGGGCCGACAACGGCGACGTACACCGCGGGTCAGACTTCGACGACCATCGGGACGAGCATCGGCCGGCGGCGGTATTCGCGATCGACCCAGCGCCCGACCGTCCGTCGGACGAGGTGCGCCAATGCGTCCGAGTCACGGGTGCCCTCGGCGAGCGCTCTCTCCACCACGTCGATGAGTTCGGCGGTGATCGGGTCCAGCGCGGCCGGGTCGTCGCTGAAACCGCGCGCGGTGATCTCCGGCCCGAACACCACCTTGCCCAGGTCGCTGTCCACCGCGACAAGGATCGACAGGAAACCGTCCTGGCCCAGGATGCGC
>DATFTS010000718.1:0-5382 GCA_035261645.1 Jatrophihabitans sp.
CCCGGCTCACAGCCGGAGACGCAGCTGCCGAACGTGAAGCCGCAGATCAGATGACCCTCGTTGCGCGCGACCCCAAGGCACCGTTCGTCCTGACCCCGCCGGTGCTGCCGCTGGAGCGGCGCGCCCGTGGCTACGACACGCCGCTCATCGTCGCCGCTCTCGCACTGTCGCTGATCGGCGCGGTGCTGGTCTGGGCCGCGACCAAACAGACCAGCGGCCACTCGTTCCTGTACCGGCACCTGCTCAACGCTGCGATAGCGGCTGCGTTCATGCTCGGCGCCGCCCGGCTCGACGCGCGACTGGTTCGGCTGTTCGGCCCGATCATGTACGTGGGCAGCCTGCTCGGCCTGCTCGCGGTGCTTGCGATCGGTAGCCGGGTCAACGGCGCGAAGGCGTGGATCAGGCTGGGTGGCGGCTTCGAACTGCAGCCGTCGGAGTTCGTGAAGCTCGGCCTGATCGTCGGCCTCGCCGTGCTGTTCACCCGACGCGAGGACGGCCGGCCGTCGACCGGTGACGTGCTGCTCGCGCTCCTGCTGATCGCAGTACCGCTCGGGCTGATCATGCTGCAGCCCGACCTGGGGTCGGCGATGGTGCTCAGCTGCGCCGCGTTCGGGGTGCTGGTGCTGGCCGGCGTCCGCGCGCGGTGGACCATCGGCCTACTGCTGCTGGGCGTGCTCGCCGCCGTGCTCGCGATCAAGGGCGGGATGCTGCACAGCTACCAGCTCGACCGCTTCACGTCCTTCACCCACCCCAACCTGGATCCGCAGGGCGCGGCCTACAACGTCAACCAGGCGCACATCGCGATCGCGGGTGGTGGGTTGTTCGGCACCGGCTTGTTCCACGGGCCGCAAACCAACGGCGGGTACGTTCCCGAGCAACAGACCGACTTCATCTTCTCGGTGGCCGGTGAGGAGTTCGGCCTGGTCGGTGCGGCTGTGATCATCGCGCTGTTTGCCCTGCTCTGCTGGCGTGGCCTGCGCATCGCGCGCGACGCCGACGACGCCGGACGGTTGCTCGCCATCGGCGTGGTGTGCTGGTTCGCGTTCCAGGCGTTCCAGAACATCGGCATGAACCTCGGGCTGACGCCAGTCACCGGCGTCCCGCTCCCGTTCGTGTCGTACGGCGGCTCTTCGATGTTCGCGCAAGGCATCGCCATCGGCTTGCTGGAAGCGGTACACCGCCGCCGGATCGAGTAGTCACGCCTCCGGCACGGGCTGTGGCAACCGGCGCGCCAACACCGTGTTGCCTACGCTCGCCGTTACCACCATCACCAACGCGGCAGCGAGCACCGGCGTCACCGACTGACCAAGCACCAGCACGCCGGCCAGCGCGGCCACCGCCGGCTCAAGACTCATCAGCAGGCCGAACCGGTAGGCGGTCAGATGACGCAGCGCCATCAACTCGAGTGAGTAGGGGATGAGCGAGGAGAGCAGCGCCACGCCCAGCCCGCCTAGGAGCACGTGCGGGCGCAGCAGCGCATGCCCGCCTTGGACGATGCCGGCGGGCAGCACGAGCAGCGTCGCGACTCCCAGAGCGATGGCGAGTCCGTCCAATCGCGCGAACACGGCGCCGACGCGTTGCGACAGCAGGATGTAGAACGCCCAGCAGGTCGCCGCCACCAGCGCGAGCAGCACGCCGAGCGGGTGGATGCCCTGGTGGCTGCCGCGCGAGGCGAGCAGCAGCACGCCGCCACCCGCGAGCGCGACCCAGACGATGTCCAGCAAGCGACGCGAACCCGCCACCGCCACCGCGAGCGGGCCGGTGAACTCGATCGTGACCGCGACGCCGAGCGGCAGTCGGTTCAGTGCCTCGTAGAAGCTCCAGTTCATCGCACCGAGGACGAGACCGAAGGTGACCGCGGCGCGGATGTCCGCGCGCGAGCGCCGGCGCAACGACGGCGGCGCGATCGCCAGCAGGATCAGTGCGGACAGCGCCACACGCACCAGCACGACGCCGGCCGGCCCCGCTTCGGCGAAGAGCGTGTGCGCGAACGCCGCACCGAACTGCACCGACCCGATGCCGCCCAGCACCAACAGCTCGGGAGGCATGGGGCGCACTCGTGCGATCCTGCCAGCGCGCAGTCCGCCCCTCGCGGGCGAGGCGCTCAGGTGGACGGGCCGTAGACTCGTAGGGCGTGTCAGTCCCCAGTCTGTTCCCGCAGCTCGAGCCGCTGCTGCCGCGCGTGACGAAGCCGATCCAGTACGTCGGTGGTGAGCTGAACGCGCGCGCCAAGGACTGGGATTCGGTGGCCGTCCACTGGGCGCTGATGTACCCGGACGCGTACGAGGTCGGGCTGCCCAACCAGGGCGTGCAGATCCTCTACGAGGTGATCAACGAACGCGACGACGCGCTTGCCGAGCGCACCTACTCGGTGTGGCCGGATCTCGAGGCGTTGCTGCGTGAGCACGGCATCAGCCAGTTCACCGTCGACGCGCATCGGCCGGTGGGCGCGTTCGACGTGCTCGGCATCAGCTTCTCGACCGAGCTCGGCTACACGAACCTGCTCACCGCGCTCGATCTCGCCGGCATCCCGCTGCACGCGGCCGACCGCGACGAATCGCACCCGATCGTCATCGCCGGCGGGCATGCCGCCTTCAACCCCGAGCCGATCGCCGACTTCATCGACGCCGCCGTGCTCGGTGATGGCGAGCAGGCCGTGGGCGCGATCACTGACGTCGTCCGTGACTGCAAGAAGGACAACGCCTCACGCGACGAGCTGCTCACGCGCCTTGCGCGCACCGGAGGCGTTTACGTCCCGCGCTTCTACGACGTGACGTACCTGCCGGATGGACGCATCCAAGCCGTCGTTCCTAACCGCGACGGCGTGCCGGCGCGCGTCACCAAGCACACCGTCATGAACCTGGACGAGTGGCCGTATCCGAAGACGCCGCTCGTCCCACTCGCCGAGTCCGTGCACGAACGGATGTCGGTCGAGATCTTCCGCGGCTGCACGCGTGGCTGCCGGTTCTGCCAGGCCGGCATGATCACGCGTCCGGTCCGTGAACGCAGCATCGAGGGCGTCGGCGAGATGGTGCGCAACGGGCTCGCCGCGACCGGTTTCGAAGAGGTCGGCTTGCTCTCGTTGTCGAGCGCGGACCACTCCGAGATCGGCCCGCTGGCCAAGCAACTCGCCGATCGCTATGAGGACTCGAGAGTCAGCCTCTCGCTACCGTCCACCCGCGTCGACGCGTTCAACATCGACCTCGCCAACGAGTTCTCACGCAACGGCAGGCGTTCGGGGCTCACCTTCGCCCCCGAGGGGGGCTCCGAGCGACTGCGGCGCGTCATCAACAAGATGGTGAGCAAGGACGACCTGATCCGCACCGTGTCTACGGCGTATGCGCAGGGATGGCGTCAGGTCAAGCTGTACTTCATGTGCGGCCTACCGACCGAGACCGACGAGGACGTGCTCGAGATCGCGGAAATGGCGCATGACGTCATCCGGGCCGGGCGGGAGGCGGCGGGACACAAGGACATTCGCTGCACCGTCTCGATCGGCGGCTTCGTACCCAAACCGCATACGCCGTTCCAGTGGGCGGCGCAGGCCGACCCGGAGACCGTCGACCGACGGCTGCGGAAGCTGCGTGAGGCGATCAACGCCAACCGCGCTTTGGGCCGAAACGTCGGCATGCGTTATCACGACGGTGAGCCGTCGCTGGTCGAGGGTCTGCTCTCCCGAGGTGACCGGCGTGTCGGCGCCGTGATCGAGCGCGTGTGGCGCGACGGCGGCAGATTCGACGGCTGGAGCGAGCACTTCTCCTTCGCGCGCTGGATGGACGCGGCTGCGGCGCTCGGTGTCGACGTCGGGTGGTACACCACGCGCGAGCGCGACGCGGACGAGGTGCTGCCGTGGGATCACCTCGACTCCGGTCTGGACAAGCAGTGGCTCTGGGATGACTGGCAGGATGCGCTCGGCGAGTTCGAGCAGGACGACTGCAGGTGGACCCCATGCTTCGACTGCGGCGTGTGCTCAAACCTGGGCACCGACATCCAAATCGGCCCCACCGGCAAGTCGTTACTACCTATCGCCACGAAGAGGCCCTAAGGTCTGGGCGAGTTGGGGTGGAGCCCGTCCGCCCCGACCGGCGTCCCCGGAGGCCGCATCGTGGCTCAACACCGAGCCCTGGCCGTTGTCTGTGCCGCTGCGTTGGGCTGGACGGCTGTCGCTGTCGGCGCTGCGTTGACCGCTCCAGCACGAGCGCAGTATCCACTCGATCCGCCGAACAACATCCCGCTCACGTCGAAGGCGTTCGGTTCCGACTGCACGAACCATCCGTTCCAGGACGCGTGCGAGAACATCGTGATCATTGCGCTCAACCATGCACATGCCGTGTTCGGTCAGCCTGCGTACCCGTTGCCGTCGCGCTTCAGATCGCTCAGCGGAGCCAACCAACTGCTCGTGCTGTCCAACATCGACCGCGGGCTCTACGGACGTGCGCCGGTGACCGGACGCAACGGTGTGCTCGATGCGAGCGCCACCTACGGCGCCACACACAACGCTGATCCGGCTTTCGTCAAGCTCGGTGGTCATGGGCCGGTGGTTGGTGGCGCGGTTTGGGCCGGCGGCATGGCCAGTCCGCTGGTGGCCTACTACCTGTGGATGTTCGCCGACGGCGTGTATCGCAACGGATGGGGCAACCCGCCCTGTCGTCAAGCGGGGGAGTCGGCGTGCTGGGCGCATCGGCACAACATCCTGCTCCGTGCCACGACGAACAGTGCTCGGTTGCTGATGGGCGCCGGGCACGGCCGGAACTCGGCCGGGCGGCCGGCGTGGGCGCTTCTGTACGAGGCGTTCGCCGAGGGCACGCAGCTCACCTGGGTGCCGACCGTCGTCGGCTTGTCGACGTACGCCGGCCCGCACGGTGGCGCAACCGTCGTGACGCTCAGCGGCTACGGCTTCGCGCAGGTGACGTCGGTGACGTTCGGGACGACGAAGGCCGGGTTCCACGTCGACTCGAAGTTCACGATGCACGCGACGGCGCCGCCCCATGCGAAGGGACACGTCTTCGTCCAGGTGCATACGAACGGCGGCACGAGCGACCGCACCGCGTCGGCGGCCTACACCTACACCTGACCCGCCGACCGGCCGGATCGTCGACTCGTGTCATGCTCGTCGGCATGGCGCGCCGCACTCCTGAGGGCCCGCCGCCGCCGCCCGTGGTCCAGCGAGTACGCATCCGGTACGCCAAGCGCGATCGACTGCGGTTCACCTCGCATCGCGACTTCGCGCGGGCGTTCGAGCGCGCGGTCCGGCGCGCCGAGGTACCGATCGCGTTCTCGGCCGGCTTCACGCCGCATCCGAAGATCAGTTATGTGGGCGCGTCGCCGACCGGCGTCGCGAGCGAGGCGGAGTACCTCGAGATCGGGCTGGCGCAGCCGGTG
>DATFTS010000719.1:0-5198 GCA_035261645.1 Jatrophihabitans sp.
TGGCTACACCGTGCGATTCACCGATCAGGTGAGCGATCGCACCCTCGTGCGGCTGATGACCGACGGCATCCTGCTCGCCGAGATCCAGCGCGATCCGCTGCTCAAGCGCTACGACACGATCATCCTCGACGAAGCGCACGAGCGAAGCCTCAACATCGACTTCCTGCTCGGCTACCTACGCGGGTTGCTGCCGCGACGTCCGGATCTGAAGCTGATCATCACGTCCGCCACCATCGAGCCGGAGCGGTTCGCCGCGCACTTCGGCGGCGCACCGATCGTCGAGGTCTCCGGCCGGACCTATCCGGTGGACGTCCGCTATCGCCCACTCGAGCCCGAGGTGACCGGCGGCGAGGAGGACGATCCGGACGACCCGGATCACGAGATCGTCCATCGCGTACGGAGCCGCGATCAGATCGAAGGCATCGTCGACGCGCTGCATGAATTGGAGGCCGAACCGCCCGGTGACGTCCTGGTCTTCCTCTCCGGCGAGCGGGAGATCAGGGACACCGCCGACGCGCTGAAGCATCTGAAGAACACCGAGGTGCTGCCGCTCTACGCGCGGCTGTCGACGGCCGAGCAGCAACGCGTCTTCGAGCCGCACACCGGCCGCCGCGTGGTGCTCGCCACCAACGTCGCGGAGACGTCGCTGACAGTGCCCGGCATCCACTACGTCGTCGACCCGGGCACCGCGCGAATCTCCAGGTACAGCAGGCGTACCAAGGTGCAGCGGCTGCCGATCGAGGCGATCTCGCAGGCGTCTGCCGCGCAACGTGCCGGGCGCAGCGGCCGACTCGCACCGGGAGTGGCGATCCGGCTCTATTCGCAAGCCGACTTCGAGGCACGGCCGCGGTTCACCGATCCGGAGATCCTGCGCACCAACCTCGCCGCGGTCATCCTGCAGATGGCCGCGCTGCGACTCGGCGACATCGCCGACTTCCCGTTCCTCGACCCGCCCGACCGGCGCAGCGTCCGCGACGGGATCACGCTGCTGCAAGAGCTCGGCGCCTTCGACGCAGAGGAGAAGATCACCCCGCTCGGCCGGCGGCTCGCACGGCTGCCGGTCGACCCGCGCATCGGCCGGATGATCCTGGCTGCCGATGACGAGGGTTGCGTGCGCGAGATGCTCGTGATCGCGGCGGCGCTCACGATTCCCGATCCGCGTGAGCGTCCGTCCGATCAGGAGGAAGCCGCACGCCTGAAACATGCGCGCTTCGCCGACGAGAGCTCGGACTTCATCTCGTATCTCAACCTGTGGCGCTACCTTCGTGAGCAGCGAAAGGAACGGTCCGGCAACCAGTTCCGCCGCATGTGCCGAGACGAGTTCCTGCACTACCTGCGGGTGCGTGAGTGGCAGGACCTGGTCGGTCAACTGCGCAGCATCGCGCGCGACCTCGGCATTCACGAGCAGGACGAACCCGCGACGGCAGATCGCATCCATGCTGCGCTGCTACCCGGCCTGCTCTCCCACATCGGGCTGCGCGAAGGCGATTCGCGCACATACGCAGGCGCGCGCAACACCCGGTTCGTACTTGCCCCCGGGTCGGTGCTCACCAGACGACCGCCTCGCTGGGTCGTCGTCGCCGAACTCGTCGAGACGAGCCAGCTGTACGGACGCATCGCCGCGCGCATCGAGCCCGAGCTCATCGAGCGGGTGGCTGCACACGTCGTGCAGCGCTCCTACAGCGAGCCGCATTGGGACGCAGCACGCGGCGCGGTGATGGCGTACGAGCGGGTGACGCTCTATGGCTTGCCGCTCTTCGCGCGGCGCCGCGTGGGCTATGGACGGATCGATCCGGAGCTCTCCCGCGAGCTGTTCATTCAGCACGCGCTCGTCGAGGGCGACTGGGAGACCCGGCACCGCTTCTATGCCGAGAACAGCCGGCTGCGCGAAGAGCTGGGCGAACTGGAGGAGCGGGCGCGTCGCCGCGATCTGCTGATCTCCGACGACGACTTGTTCGCGTGGTACGACGCGCGCGTGCCTGCATCCGTCGTGTCGGCACGGCACTTCGACGCGTGGTGGAAGAAGGCCAGACACCGGACGCCTGAGCTGCTCACGCTGACCCGCGACGACGTGCTGCGGCGTGAGGACGGCGACGAGAACCCGGACACCTGGCAGGCCGGCGACCTCGCGCTGCCGGTCAGCTACCGGTTCGAGCCGGGTGCGGTCGACGACGGCGTCACGGTGCACGTGCCCGTCGATGTGCTCGCACGGCTCGGCGGCGAGCAGTTCGCCTGGCAGATCCCCGCGCTTCAGGAGGAGCTGGTCACCGCACTCATCCGCTCGCTGCCCAAGGAGCTCCGCCGCACCTTCGTCCCGGCGCCGGACACCGCACGTGCCGTACTTGCCGAACTCACGCCGGGACAGGAGCCGCTCTTAGAGGGCGTCCAGCGCGCGCTCCACCGGCGATCGGGCGTGCTGGTGCCGTTGGACGCGTTCGACCTCGGCAAGTTGCCCGCACACCTGCGCGTGAGTTTCGCCGTCGAAGACGCGAACGGCCGGGAGGTTGCGCGCGGCAAGGACCTCACCGCGCTGCAGGAGCAGCTGGCGGCGCCGGTGCGCGATGCGGTCGCCGCTGCTGTGGCCGGCGAACTGGAGCGCGGCGGTCTGCGTGCGTGGCCCGACGACCTGGAGACGCTGCCGCAGACGGTAGAACGCAGCAGCGGGGGCCACACCGTGCGCGGCTATCCCGCGTTTGTCGATGCACAAGACGCAGTGGCGATTCGCGTCTTCGCCACCCCCACCGAGCAGCAGGCAGCCATGCCGGCCGGCGTGCGCCGGCTGCTGCGGCTCGAGCTGCCATCGCCGGCGCGCACGGTCGAGCGTGCCCTGAACCCGCGTGCGCGGCTGGTGATGACCAGCAATCCGGACGGCTCGCTCGCCGGCCTGCTCGACGACGCTGCCGATGCCGCAGTCGACGCACTCGTCAACAAGGTGCCGTGGCGGCGCGACCACTACGAGCAGCTGCGCGCGCGCGTGGGCGCTGACCTCGTGCGGCTGACCGGCGACATCGCCACGCAGGTAGAGCGCGTGCTCGCTGCGGCGCACGACGTCCGCCTCGCGCTGCCGGACAAGCCACCACAAGCGCAAGCGGAAGCGATCGACGACGTCAAGACGCAGTTCCGTCAGCTATTGCCGCGCGGCTTCGTCAGCTCGGCCGGCCGCGCCCGGCTGCCCGATCTCGTCCGCTACGTCAACGCGATGGGACGGCGGCTCGAGCTGCTGCCGCGCGATGTCGAAACCGACCGTGCACGAATGCAGCGGGTGCATGTGGTGCAGGCGGCATATGATCAACTGCGCGCAGCTCTGCCGGCCGCGCGAGCTGCTGCAGAAGATGTGCGCGACATCGGCTGGATGATCGAAGAGCTGCGAGTGAGCCTGTGGGCGCAACAGCTCGGCACGTCCCGTCCGGTGAGCGAGCGCAGAATCTTTCGTGCAATCGACGCGATCCAGCCCTAATCGACGGGTGTAACGCGCCGCCCGGGTTGAGCGCTGCACCATGCACTTGTAGCGTGCGACACGCAAGCCGTCGGGGTGACACGGTTGCGCATGTCCTGGCGTTCGGAGCGTCGCAGGCCTCTCGGTCCCAGGCGATGGAATCCGAGCGACGTGCACCTGTCGCTCCGGCGCGCTTGCGCAAGCCCCGACGGAGCGACATCGTGAGCGCCGGCTACTCCGCTACCCCGCAGATCCGCAAGCTAGGCATCAAGCCGGGCATGCGTGTCGGGCTACTGCATCCACCTGACGCCTGGCGGCTGCGCGATCCGCCGGAACTCGTCGACGCCTCGGCCGGCCCGGCAGACCTGCTGCTGTGGTTCGTCCGCAGCGCGTCCGAGTTGGCCGAACTCGAGCCTGCCGCGCAACGGATCTTCCCCGATGGCGCGCTCTGGATCGCCTGGCCACGGCGCGCCGGCGGGCATGAGAGCGACGTGACCGAGAACGGCATCCGCGGCGCGGCACTGCCGCTCGGGCTCGTCGACGTCAAGGTGGCGGCCGTGGACGACGACTGGTCCGGGCTGAAGATCGTCTGGCGGCGCGCGAATCGGCGCTAGTCGAACGAGGCAACGACCTGACGTAGGCGGGCGCCGGCACCGCACAGCGCCGGCTCGCCGTGTCCGAACACCGCGATGTCGACGTCGAGTTCGGCGAGGCGGCGCATCGACTCGGTGGCCCGGGTGGTGTCGAGGTTGAAGACGCCCGGGATGATCCGGCCGGAGTGCTCGGCCACGGCGTCGCCGGTGAACAGCAGCCGGTGCTGCGGCAGGAACAGCGCGATGCTGCCCTCGGTGTGCCCGGGCACCCAGATGACATGCGCCCCGCCGCCGAAGTCGAGCACCTCGCCATCGCGCACCTCGCGATCGACGCGCACCGGCGGCGCCGGCGGCACTTCACCCGCGACCTGTGCGTGGATGATGCGTTCCTCGTCGGTGAAGTTCGGCAGCGGCCCCGGTGCGTCCCCTCGGATGAACGGCGCGTCCGCCTGATGGGCGACGATCTCGACGTCGCCCCAGTCGGCGATTTCGGCTGCCGCACCCACGTGGTCGTCGTGGAAATGCGTCAGCACGATGCGGTCGATGTCGGACGGGGCCAGCCCGAGTTCGTCCAGGGCGATCGCGATCTCGCCGCCGGTATCGGCGGCGCCGGTGTCGATCAATGTCACGCCTTGGTCGTCCTGCCACACGTAGGCCTGGAATCGGCCGAGCAGCAGGCAGTACAGACCGCGCGCGAGTTGCTCCACCCCCACGCGATCATGCTAGCCACCGGAGCAATTTGTCCGGTTTGCTCAAGGAGTTGAAAAAGCTTGGCGGCCGACGTCGAAAAAGCCGCTGGTCGATCGACGCGTTGATGAGTCAGGGTTGAACCGGCCGTCCGGGCCGGGCCCTGCGACGACGAAGGAGGCCTGCAATGCGAGTCATGGTGCTGGTGAAGGCGAACGAGGAGTCGGAGAGCGGCCGGATTCCGTCTACCGCGGAACTGGCCGAGATGGGCAAGTTCAACGAGGAGCTGGTCAAGGCCGGCGTCATGCTGGCCGGCGACGGCCTCACGTCGTCAGCGCAGGGCAAGCGGGTGCGATTCGACGGCAAGAAGACAACGGTGCTCGACGGTCCGTTCGCCGAGACGAAGGAACTCGTCGCCGGATTCTGGATCTGGGAGGTCGCCTCGATGGAGGAGGCCGTCGAGTGGCTGAAGCGCGCGCCGT
>DATFTS010000720.1:0-2285 GCA_035261645.1 Jatrophihabitans sp.
GGCACCACGGTGTCCTGGAACCCGACGATGCCGGGCAGCGACGGCTCGCCTGCCGCGAGGCGGTTGATGAGGTTTTGCCGGATCTCTGTCTTGACCGAGCGGTGGACGTGCCCTGATGCGCGCAGGTCGCCCAGCGTTCTGATGGTCGGATGATTCACCTCTCCGACGCTACGTCGCGCCCTGCACTGCCCGCCACCTCGCTTCGGCGACGCGCGGTTCAGAACTGCAGGAACAGATCGCCGGTCATCTTGATCAACGCCGGGTCCTGGTCGGGCGTGCTGCCGTCGAGATACCAGGCGTCCCACACCGACACGCCGCTGTCCTGACCCACCACGTTGAACGCCTCGGAGCCCGGCACCGCGGTCGGTCCGCTCGGCAGCCGGTAGCCCTCGCGCATCAAGTCGTTGATGCTCCCCGTCCCGTCCGCCCGCTCGAGTTCGATGAAGCGGCTCGCCCAGTGGTACGGATCTTGCGGCGTGCCGGTGAAGCCGGTCTGCGACTCCGCGAACCCGACCGGACGGCCGCCCACGATCGTGGTGGCGAGGTAGCGACGCAGTCCCCGGCACGGGTGCTCGGTCAGGAACGTCACAACCTGCTTGCCCCAGGCGTGGTCGAAGCACGTCGCGTCCTGCACATCGGCCCAGATCTGGACGACGTAGGTGCGCCCGCCGGCGGCGTTCACGGTGACGACGCGAAGTGGTGACGGTGGCACCGGATGGGTGCTCGCGCCGAGGGACGCGCTGGTAGGAGCACTGGCGCTGGTCGGCGCGCTCCTTGGCGTGGCGCTGTGCGTCGGGAGGTCGGGTGTGCTGCTGGCGACCGACGCGTGCGAGCCGACGTTGCCGGCGCCGGTCGTGGTGGTGGAGCAGGCCGCGAGGGCGCTCAGCAGCGCGACGATGGCCAATGCCCGAAGTGAGCTCACGGCGCACAAGCATGCCTGCCGGCGCCGCAGTACGAAAGCGGCGGTCCCACCGGTGTGCCAGGCTGAGCCGGTGCCCGGGATGGATCGCGCGCGCGTGATCGACGAGCTGGACGCGCGGCTGCTACGCGAGCTGGACGAGTCGCCGCGGGTCGGCGTGCTGGAGTTGTCACGACGTCTGGGCGTGGCGCGCGGGACGGTGCAGGCCCGTCTCGACCGGCTCGTCGACCGTGGTGTCATCGCGTCGTTCGCGCCGACGCTCGAGCCGGCTGCGCTGGGCTTTTCGGTCACCGGCTTCACCACGCTGGAGATCCGGCAGGGGCAGGGAGAGGCGGTGCTCGCCCACCTGAGTGACATCCCGGAGGTGCTTGAGGTGCACACGATCACCGGCCCGGGCGACATGCTCTGCCGCGTCGTGGCCCGGTCGAACGCCGACCTGCAGCGCGTGCTCGACCGCGTGACGAAGTACCCGGAGATCGTCCGGACGTCGACGGTGATCGCGCTGTCCAATCCGATCCGGCACCGCGTCCTGCCCTTGGTGTGACAGCTCGCCGCTGTGACGCCTGGCCGCTGACGAGCGCTCAGCCCGAGCCGGCGCCGTCCGGTTCGCGATCGCGGCTCTCGCGGGCCTGCTCGGCGCGGGACAGCTCAGAGCGCAGGAAGTCACGTGTCGCGACCTCGCCAAGTGCCATCCGAATGGCGGCGATCTCGCGCGCGAGGTATTCGAGGTCGGACTTCGACTCGCGGCCCTCGGCGCGGTCGGCTTCCAGGTTGACACGGTCCCGGTCGTCCTGCCGGTTCTGCGCGAGCAGGATCAGCGGCGCGGCGTACGCGGCCTGCAAGGACAGGATGAGGGTCAGGAAGATGAACCTGGTGGGGTTCCACGGGTCGAACTGCAAGTGGCGCGGGGCGGCGCTGTTCCAGACGATCCAGGTGATCACGACCGCCGTCTGCACGACGAGGTAGCGACCGGTGCCGAGGTAGCGCGCAATGCGCTCGGTCCACTTCCCGAACGCTTCCGGGTCGACGCGTATCCGTACCCGCCGCCGGCGCTCCGCGCGGGGCGTGTCGAGCCGGGCGCGTGCCTCAGCCATGAGCCTCGGCCCGATCGGCGTCGCGCCACCCTTCGGGCAGCAGATGATCCAGCACATCGTCGACGGACACCGCGCCCAGCAGCCGGTCGTGGTCATCGACGACCGGGGCGGCCACCAGGTTGTACGTCGCCAGGTGGCGCGTCACGTCCTCCAGCGACGTCTCCGGGCGCAGTGGCGCGGTGTCGTTCTCGATCAGCCCGCTGACGAGAGCCGAGGGCGGCTCGCGCAGTAGGCGCTGGATGTGCGCCGTGCCAAGGAAACGTCCGGTGGGC
>DATFTS010000721.1:0-7288 GCA_035261645.1 Jatrophihabitans sp.
GTTGTGCAGGCTGATTTGAATGGTGCGGCGCGGATCGGCAAGGTCACGGACGAAGACGTTCTCGTGGTCGAAGGTCGGCCGGCCGTCCAGGGGGGCTTTGCTGACGAAGACGTCCCACCGGCCGTTGCCGGAGATCATCGACTCAGATCGGACCCGAGAGGTCACCGGTGGTACCTCACTGACCGACGTGCGCTCGGTGTCTCCGGCTGCCAGCGGCTCGGGTGGGCGGCGCACGTCGGTGGCAGTTGGACCGAAAACGTTCGGCGTTACTTCCGCGGTGCTGGTCTGGGTCGCGAGCACCCAGCCGGTGAGCATGGCAGCAGTCGTCGCGACGACCGCGACGAGCGCACGACGCTTCCCGACCACCCTGCGTACCCCCCAGTACCCCAACCGTTGCAGAGAGTAAGAGCAAACAATCGCCGGGTCGAGACATCACGAACCCTCCGGCCCGTACTCACTGCCCAGTTGGCACCAAAGCAGCCCTAGCGGTGCCCCGATGGGCAACCTGGGCTGCCCGGTCATCACACCCGGCAGCAGGAGCGCGTCGGCGATTCGGCTGAGACACCCGACGGGCCGCGCGGCGGGAACCCGCGGCTGCCCCCACGGGCAGTTTGCGTGTCACTTGCGCGCTCCCTCTCGAAGGCTGCGGTGGTACCTCCGTGATCTGCACACTCACCGCCCATGGGAGCTGCCACCGCACTCCCGGTTCAGGAACTGCGCGTCGAACCGGGAGCAACAACCACCGCGAAGATGCTCGTGCGCAACACGGGCCAACTCGTGGATCAATACACGATCGACATCGTCGGCGCGGCGGTTGAGTGGGCACGCGTGGAGCCCAAGGTCGTCAACCTGCTGCCGGGCGCCGACGTCGAGGTCACGGTGACGTTCGCACCGGCGCGCTCGCCCGACGTGCCGGCCGGTGTCGTTCCGTTCGGCATTCGAGTGCTCTCGCGGGAGGACCCGCCCGGCTCGGCGGTCGCCGAGGGCACGATCGAGGTAGCTCCGTTCAGCGACGTGCAGATCGAGCTCATCCCACGGCAGTCGAAGGGCCGGCGCCGCGGCAAGCACCAGGTTGCGATCGACAACAACGGCAACCAGCCGACCACCGTGCAGGTGACGGCACAGGACGAGGAAGAGGCGCTCGACTTCCAACTCGACCACAGTGTCGCGTCGATCGAGCCTGGCGCGGGGGCGTTCATCCGCATCCGTGCCGTGCCGGAGAAGCGGTTCCTCAAAGGCGCTGATCGGCAGCACCCGTTCATCGTGACGGTCGTCCCGACGAACGCCGATCCGGTCGCCACTCGCGGCACCATGACGCAGCGGCAGTTGCTGCCCGCCTGGCTGCTGCCGGCGATCGCGGTGCTCGCGGCGCTCGTCATCGCGGCGGTTGTCCTCTACCAGACGCTGCTGAAGCCACAGATCAAGTCCGATGCCAACGACGCGGCGAAGTCGCAGGCCAAGTCGCTCGCTGCGCAAGCGAGCTCGGCTGCAAGCGCCGCCTCCGCCGCCAACAACAACGCCGCTGCGGCGAACTCCAAAGCCGCGCAGGCGCAGAGCAGCGTCAGCCAACTGGCCACCCAGAAGGGTCTCGGCGCTGGCGGCGCTCCCACCGGCCCGACTGCGTCCGGTGGCGCTGACATCAACAACGGCACCGCCACGGCGTTCAGCATCCAGGGCAATTCGGCGAAGACGCCGGACGTGAACAACTTCCAGCTCTTCCAGATGGCTCAACCGATTCCGGCAAACAAGATTCTGGTGATCACCTACATGATCATGCAGAACCCGTTCGGGGACGTCGGGACGATGGAGGTCCGTCGCGGCGCCAGCGAGACGCTGTTGACCGAAGGCCTCGCGAACTTCCGCGACCTCGACCACCCGTTCCAGGTGGAGCCCTTGCTGTTCACGTCGGCGCAGCCGCTGCAGGTGGCGGTGAGCTGCCAGAAGCCGGCGCGCACGACCTGCCAGCCGTCAGTGCTGTTCACCGGGCGCTACGTCACGAAGAAGGCCGGGGCCTAAAGGACCGGATATGCAGAAGGCCGGCGGAGCAGTTCCGCCGGCCTTCCTGCACTCCCCCCGAACGCTCAGATCAGCCCTTCGCGCATCGCGAAGGCCACGGCGTGGGAGCGGTTACGCAGTTGGAAGCGGTTCGTCACGTCGTGGACGATGCTCTTGATCGTGCGCTGCGAGTAGGACAGCTGACGCGCGATCTCGCTGGTCGACAAGCCGGCGGCCAGCAGCCGGAGCACCTCGGTCTCCCGGTCGGTGAACCCGGCGAGGTGCAGGCCACGCGGCTCGAGCACCTGGCGCTGCAACCGGGAGACCCGGCCGAGCAGGCGGCCGAGCAGGTCCGGCGGCAGGACACCTTCGCCCGACTGCGCCGCGGTGGCGAGGCGGACCAGGATGTCCGCATCCACGTCGGAGCGCCGCGCGACCGCGCAGACGCCGTTCTCGACAGCGGACATCACGTCGGCGTCGTCCAGTTGACCGGCGATCAGCACCACTTTGGTCATTTGACGGCACTGCAGGCTGCGCAGCGTCTGCCGGGTCTGATCGTCGACGCGGTCGGTCGCCACGATCACGACGGTGTCCGGTGAGGAATCGTCCTCGTCGATCACACGCATCTCGGGACGGGACTGCAGCGTTGTCCGCAGCCCGTTGCGCAGGATCGGGTCGGCTGCCAACAGCAGCACAGCGATCCGGGTAGCAATTGTGGTCATTAAGCCCCCCTGGCCTCCGCCGGGTATCCACCACCCCTTGGGTTGGAATCCGGCGGTTCTGTCATGGACGGGTAGAACATGCCGGATTTGGTGACCCGGGCGCATGGGACTGGTGTCCCGACTCTGCCCGGAAGGGCACCGACTTATGCCCTGCCGAATCAGCTCAAGATCACCTGAACCCGGACAGATCGACGATCAAGCCCCGGGGCGCTGCCCCAAACCCGCCTCGCGCGCGCGGACGATCGCCTGTGCACGGTCGGCCACGCGCAGCTTGCCGAAGATGATCGAGACGTGGTTGCGCACGGTCTTCCCGGACAGCGAGAGCACCTGCGCGATCTGGCTGTTGTTGCGCCCGGCTGCGATCAGCTCCAGCACTTCGCGCTCGCGGGCGGTCAGCTCGGGGAACGAGACAGTCGATGCGTTCAGGCCGTTGAAGTAGCGCAGCACCTGCGCGGCGATCGACTGACCGAAGATCGCCTCACCACGTGCCACCGCCTGCACTGCGCGCACCAGTTCGTCGGGCTCCGCGCCTTTGAGCAGGTATCCCCGGGCGCCGGCGCGCATGGCGTTGAACACCGACTCGCTGTCGTCGAACATCGTCAGCACCAGGACGCCGACCTGCGGTTGGACGTTGGTGATCGCGCGGGTGGCCTCGACCCCGCCGAGATCGGGCAGGTGCAGATCCATCACGACGACGTCCGGCTCGGTGACGGTGGCCGCCTCGATGGCCGCTTGCCCCCCGGCCGCCTCGCCGACCACCTCGATGTCGTCACGCTGCGCCAGTGCCGCGCACAGCCCGAACCGGAACAGCGGATGATCGTCGACCACCAGGACACGAAGTCCGCTCACGTCTGGGCCCCTTGTGTTTCGGAAAGCAGTGGTGCGGGCGTGTCCGCCTGGATGGGCAACCGCGCCACGATGCGCGTGCCGCCGCTCGGCGGCGCGTCGATCACGAACGTGCCACCCAGCTCGGCGGCGCGCTCGCGCATGGAACCGAGCCCGAGCCCACGTCCCGGCCGGCCACTGAAACCGACACCGTCATCGACCACCTCAACGCGCAATGCCTTGTCCCGTTTGAGCGTCACCGTGCACGTCCGCGCACCCGAGTGCCGCGCCACATTGGTGAGCGCTTCACAGACGATGCGATATGCAGCGACCTCGACGATCGCCGGCAGGCTAACTAGATCACCTGAGGCGGTGAGATCAAATGCCACGTGCTGCGGGGAATCTTCGTCCGTCCGCATCCGGGTGGCAAGGATGTCGATGTGTTCCTGGATCGCCGGAACCAGGCCGAGCTGATCCAGCGCGGGTGGTCGCAACGTCTCGAACAGCCGCCGCACCTCGACGATCGCCGACTGCAGCTCCTGCTCGAGATGGGTGACGAGCTGATCAGCCTGTTCGATGTCGGAGTGCATGATCCGCCGCGCGGCGTGCAGGCCCAACGAGATTCCCGCCAAGATCGGGCCGACGCTGTCGTGCAGCTCATGGCGCAGTCGCCGCCGCTCCTCTTCACGGGCGTAGAGCACCCGGTCGAGGCTCTGCCGCAGATCACCCAGCAGGCGCGCGGTGTGCAGCGCGGCGCCGGCGTGCTTGGCAACGTCGACGAGCACGCGCCGGTCGCGCCGGCCTACCGGCTGCCCGGGACGGCGACCGCTCGCGACCAACCGGCCGGCCGGATAGCCCTGGTAGGTGAGTGGCAGGGCGAGCAACTCACCCACCTGCGCCCCGAACTCGGCGGTGCTGTGCGCCCACGCTGTGTGTTCGATCTCGATGAGGACGTAGGGCAGGCGCAGCTCGGTGGCGATCAGCTCAGCCATGGACGACAACAACTCATCCGATGCCTGGGTGTACTCGATCCGAAACGCCAGCGACGAAACGACGCGGTACAGCTCGGTCGTCGCGAACCGGGACAGCCAGCTGGTGTCGTATCGCCAGCGTGAAGGGACGAGCACGAAGGAGATCGTCGCCTACCGCACACTGCCTCCGGAAGGCGGGACGGCAAATTCACCAGACACGCCGTCTTGCACGTCACACCGCTACATCGCACCCTCGGCTGCCCCAATGGGCACGTCGTACGGCGCCCAGCACCACTACGTTGCTGACTGGGCTTGGCTTGCTGCGAACAGATCTGGCAGGTGACGTGGTCGGCAACAGTCCCCAGCGGGGCGCCGCATCGGCTGGTGGCATGGTGTTCCGGTACGTCCCACCCGAGCAGCCGGTAGCGCGAGCCGTCACCTACATCGGGGACGTGCTGCTCGAGTTCTCGCTGCGGTTCACCGGATCGCTGACGGTGGTGTGTCCCCCGGCCGAGACGGGCACGCCGGTCGAGGAGCGCGCCACGCCACGAATCGCCGGCGCAGCGCTGCACCGGATCGCCGAAGGGCTGTTCATCAGTGCCGTCCGCGCCGACCGACCGACGATCGAGAGCAGGGGCGGGCACCGTTTCACGCACTCGTCCACGGGCGTCGCCGGCCCGCGGACTCGCCGGTTCAGTGGCGAGTGCGTGATCGCAATCCCAGGCGGCACCGGCGACGACGAGCCTGCGATCAGCGGCACGCTGACCTACGCGCTGGACGTACGTGCGCTGGCGCCCAGCGACCCGCCCACCCAGGACGACTGGGATTGGCTTGCCCGCCACGACGAGTCGTTCGCGTCGATCGGGGCCGTCGTGCTGGAGCCGGTGCCGGTGGCTGCCGACCGCGCGGCTCGGCTGTTCGCCAGCTGATCCGGTCGCCGCCTCGCCCACGACTGCGCGGTGACGGTCAGGCGACCTGCCACTCCTGGCCGTCCCAGCGCCAATAACCGTCCGGAGACAGCTGGCCGATGTACGAGTCGTGTACGGCGACCTGCTCGCCGCCCGCCGGCTGCCAGTCATTTCCGTCCCACTGCCAGTGGCCGTCGGGAGACAGCTGGCCGACGTAGGAGTCCTGAGCAGGGGGCTCGCCGACCGACTGCCAGGACGACCCGTCCCACTGCCACTGGCCGTCCTCGGACATCGAGCCGGGCTCAGAGCGGTACTGGCCGGAGGAGAGCTCCGGGCGTTCGCGGTCGAACTGAAGCTGGGCCAGCGCGTCGTACGGCGACTGGTACTGGTAGTTGACGCCGTACTGCTGCTCGAGATAGACGACCGCTTCCCAGGTCTGCCGGGTGACCTCGCCGTCGTTGTCCTGGCCGAGTTGCGACTGCAAGTCGCGGACGGCGTTCTCGGTCGCCATGTCGAATGTGCCGTCGGGAATCGTGGGGTACAAGCCCAACGCGTAGAGCCGGACCTGCAGCAGCATGACTCCCTCACCGGAGTCGCCCAACTTCAGCTCCGGCTCGTCACCCGTCAGCTCGGAGACCACTGCTACTGCGGCGCAGCGTTCTGCACCGGCTGCCACCGCTTACCGTCCCACAGCCAATGACCGTCCCCGGACAAGTGGTTGTGGGCGCTGCCATCGTGCGGCTCGGCGCCCAGCACATCCCCGTTGGCCTGCCACCGGCGGCCGTCCCAGCGCCAGTGCTGATCCTCGGACAGCGTCCCGACCGGCGTTGTGGCGCCTTCGGTGAGCGACGTGTCTTGCTCGGCATGCGCCAGAGCCAGCCAGGTGCGCTCATCCGCCTCGCCGCTCGCGGCGACACCCTGAGCCTCCTGCAGCTCTTTCACGGCAGCCACCGTCTCGTCACCGAACGTGCCGTCGACGGGGCCACGGTAGATGTTCAACGCGTGCAGACGTGCCTGCAGCCGGACGACAGAATCACCGCTGTCTCCCCGTACCAGGTGCGGTTCCGGTGCTGTCATCTCTTGGCTTCGGTGCGGATGCGCACCCAGCGCTTCGCGGCCGCCGGCCCGTTGCCCGCCGCAGCGCCGGCAGGTTGGCCGGCGCTCGCGGCCACCGGTGGCGCCTGCCGCGCGTAGTCCACGTCGCCGCGCAGGTCGAGCTTGTCCGCGGGCGGCGCGAGCTCGGTGTCCGGCACCGGGCGGTACGGCGCGCTGACGCTGAGCACGAACGCCGCCCGCGCGGGCATGCCCAAGCTTGTCCAGAGGTGCCCCGGACCGGCCGGGTCGAGGTCGACGTAGACCGGCATGCCCGTCTCGAGGAGCGCATCGGGCAGGCAGGAGATCGGCAACGCCTCGTTGTCGGTCAGCGCCCGCAGCGCGGTGTCCAGCAGTTCGTGCTCCTCGGCGATCTTCGGCGCGCGCGCCGTGACCAGGTAGGAGAGAAAGTAGCGGCGCGCAGGGTCTTGGCGCGAGAGCACCCGCCCGTCCGCGTCACGAACCTCGTCATAACCGGACATCAACCGGCGGTCGTCACCGGCGAGGTTGAACAGGAAGAGATCGATCGCCTGCGACGGTTTCTCCGTCTGCCAGGTTGGTTTCGGCGGGTCGAGGCGGACGACTGTGCCTTTCGGCAGCACCTGGGCGAGGGCACGGCAGAGCGCCTCGTCCACCTCGGCAATCATGTGCGAAGCGTGTCCACCTCGGCGCGCGCGGAATAGGGCGTCCGTACGTCCCGAATGATCTTCCCTGGTTGCCCCTACGTGCAGATCCGTCTGCCCTTCGCCTCTCCCTGCTACTCGCTGTGTCCAGG
>DATFTS010000722.1:0-4908 GCA_035261645.1 Jatrophihabitans sp.
GGCGAAGACCGAACTGAGCCGCACCGGCCGGCAGACGGTGCTCTTCATCGACGAGATCCACCGCTTCTCCAAGACACAGCAGGACTCGCTGCTGGGTGCGGTGGAGGCTCGGCACGTGACCCTGGTGGCGGCGACGACGGAGAACCCGTTCTTCTCGATCGTGTCGCCGCTCCTCTCGCGCAGCTTGCTGCTGACGCTCGAGCCGCTCAACGACGACGCGATCGCGACCCTGGTCGATCGCGCCTTGGCCGACGAGCGTGGGCTCGGCGGCGCCGTGACCATCGACGACGAGGCGCGCGCGCATTTACTGCGGCTCTCGGCGGGTGACGCCCGGCGTGCCCTCACCGCGCTCGAAGCGGCGGCTGGCAGCGTCCAGGCCGAGGGGCGCACCGCGATCGATCTCCCGACGCTGGAACAGGCCGTCGACATGGCGGCGGTGCGCTATGACCGCGACGGCGACCAGCACTACGACGTCGTCAGTGCGTTCATCAAGTCCATCCGCGGCTCGGACGCGGACGCTGCGGTGCACTACCTCGCCCGGATGATCGAGGCCGGCGAGGACCCACGCTTCATCGCCCGCCGCCTCGTGGTGCATGCGTCGGAGGACATCGGGCTGGCCGACCCGACGGCGTTGCTGGCCGCCAGCGCAGCTGCGCAGGCCGTGCAGCTCATCGGGCTGCCCGAGGCGCGGATCAACCTGGCGCAGGCGACCATTCACCTGGCGCTCGCACCCAAATCCAACGCTGTCGTCCGGGCGATCGATGCAGCGCAGGCGGACGTGCGCGGCGGGCTGGCCGGGGCGGTGCCACCGGCGCTGCGAGATTCGCACTACCCCGGCGCCCGCAAGCTCGGCGCCGGGGCCCGCTACGTCTACCCACCGGACCGGCCGGACAGTGTCGTGACGCAGCAGTACCCGCCTGACGAACTCGTCGGGCGTGACTACTACGCGCCGAGTGGCCGCGGCAACGAGGGCCCCATCGCGCAACGCCTGGCCCGGTTACGGGCCATCATCCGCGGGCACACCCCTCCGGACTGACCGATAGGCCCGATAGGGTCGTGCGACTGCTCGTTCGCTCGAGGTGGAGGCCCGATGTCCGGAGGCGAGATTGCCGCGCTGATCGCGGCGATCGCGTTCGTCGTGCTCGTCCTGCTGCTCGCCGTGCCGCTGCTCAAGCTCGGCCGCACGCTCGACGAAGCCGCACTCGCGATGCGGAAGACGAACGACGGCATCGGCCCGTTGCTCGCCGATGCGCAGCAGACCGTCGTGTCGATCAACCTGCAGCTCGAACAGGTTGAGGGAATCGCGCGCAACGTGAACTCCATGACGACCAACGTCGCGGCAATGACGTCGGTGGTCTCCAGCACGCTGGGCAGCCCGATGATCAAGGCGGCGGCCTTCACGTACGGCGTGCGCAAGACGGTGTCCGATCGGCGCGACGCCGACGCGGTCCGCACCGCGCGACGCAAGCGCCGCCTCGACAAGCGATCGCGCGCATGATCAGCGCTCGGGCGAACATCGGGCAGGCGTAGATGCGCCGACTGTTCTGGCTGGCAATGGGCGTCACGATCGGCGCGCTGGCCGTCCGCAAGCTCTCCAAAGCCGCGCAGCGCCTGACACCCGGTGGCATGGCGAACGGGTTGGCGGGGGCGCTGAACGAGCTCGCCGATTCCGTCCAGGACTTCGCGGCCGACGTTCGGTTAGCGATGCGCGACCGCGAGTTGCAGCTGCGCGAGGCCACCGGCCTCGACGGCAGCGCCGGACCCGCCCCGTCCGAATAACGAGGGTCAGCGACTCTGGCACAGTAGGGACGTGCGAACAGCCGAGATCCGGGCCCGCTTTCTCGGGCATTTCGAGCGGCATGGCCACACCGTCGTGCCAAGCGTGCCGCTGCCCTTCGACGACCCCAACCTGCTGTTCGTCAATGCGGGCATGGTGCAGTTCGTGCCCTACTTCATCGGCCAGCAGAGCCCACCGTGGCCACGCGCCACCAGCATCCAGAAGTGCCTGCGGACCCTGGACATCGACGAGGTCGGCAAGACGACCCGGCACGGCACGTTCTTCCAGATGAACGGCAACTTCAGTTTCGGCGACTACTTCAAGGAAGGCGCGATCCGCCTCGCTTGGGAGTTGTCCACGAACTCGCTCGACGATGGCGGCTTCGGCCTCGACGGCGACCGCATCTGGGCGACGGTCTATCTGGACGATGACGAGGCGATCGACATCTGGCACAGGGTCATCGGCCTGCCGATGGAGCGCATCGTCCGGCGCGGAATGGACGACAACTTCTGGTCGATGGGCATCCCCGGCCCGTGTGGGCCGTGCAGCGAGCTGTACTACGACCGTGGCCCGGACTACGGCCGCGACGGCGGTCCGGAGGTCGACGAGGACCGGTACATGGAGTACTGGAACCTCGTCTTCATGCAGAACGAGCGCGGGCCGTCCACCGGCCCGGGCAAGTCGGACTTCTCGATCCTCGGCGAGCTGCCGAAGAAGAACATCGACACCGGTATGGGCATGGAGCGGATGGCGACGCTCATGCAGGGCGTCGACAATCTGTACGAGATCGACCAGACACGGCCGATCCTCGACCGTGCGGCGGAGCTCGCCGGCAAGACCTACGGAGCGCACTCCGGGCACGCCGCCTACGAGTCGCACCCCGACGATGTGCGGCTGCGCGTGGTGGCCGACCACGTCCGCACCGCGCTGATGCTGATCGGCGACGGCGTGACACCGTCGAACGAGGGACGTGGCTACGTGCTGCGGCGCATCGTGCGCCGCGCGGTTCGTGCCATGCGGCTGCTCGGCGTCCAGGAACCGGTGATGCCGCACCTGCTCCCGGTGGCGCGAGACTGCATGGCGCCCTCCTACCCGGAGCTCGCCGAGGACTTCGATCGCATCTCCACCTACGCCAACGCCGAGGAGGACGCCTTCCTGCACACGCTGCGGGCCGGCACCACGATCTTCGACACCGCGGTCGCCGCGACGAAGCAGTCCGGCGGAGCGCAGCTCTCCGGTGACAAGGCGTTCCAACTGCACGACACCTATGGGTTCCCCATCGACCTCACGCTCGAGATGGCGGCCGAGCAGGGCATCTCGGTGGACGAGCAGGGCTTCCGGCGGCTGATGGCCGCGCAGCGGGCGCGTGCGAAGGCCGACGCGCAGGCCAAGAAGACCGCACACGGCGACCTGTCCCTGTACCGCAGCGCGCTGGACTCCACCCAGCCGACGAACTTCACCGGCTACCTCGAGATCGCCCGCGAGGCGGTGGTGACGTCGATCATCGGCGACGACGGCCTGCTCCCCGCAGCGGGTGAGGGTGACGACGTCGAGATCGTCCTCGACTCGACGCCGTTCTACGCCGAGGGCGGTGGCCAGCAGCCTGACTGGGGGACGATCACCGTCAACGCCCCTGGCCGGCAGGCGGAGCTGACCGTGGTCGACGTGCAGCAGCCCCTGCCCGGACTGATCACGCACCGGGTGACCGTCCTCTCCGGTGAGGTGCGACCGGGCGACCTCGTGCTTGCGGAGGTCGACCCTAACCGGCGTGCGTCAGTGTCGCGCAGCCACTCGGCGACCCACCTGCTGCACGCGGGCCTGCGCCGCACCCTCGGTGAGAGCGCGTCGCAGGCGGGCTCACTGAATGCGCCGGGACGGCTGCGGTTCGACTTCAAGACGCCGGCCGCCGTGCCGCAGAGCGTGCTGGGCGACGTCGAGGACGAGATCAACGAAGTGCTGCTGCGCGACCTCGAGGTGCGCTGGTTCGTCACCGATCAGGCCGAGGCGCGGCGCATCGGCGCAATCGCGATGTTCGGCGAGAAGTACGGCGACCAGGTGCGTGTGGTCGAGATCGGCGACTACTCGCGCGAGCTGTGCGGCGGAACGCACGTGCCGCGCAGCTCGGTGATCGGCATGGTGAAGTTGCTCGGCGAGTCGTCCATCGGTGCGGGGGTGCGCCGCGTCGAGGCGCTGGTCGGGCTGGACGCCTTCCGCTACCTCGCGCGCGAGCACGTCCTGGTTTCCCAGCTCGCCGGGGAGTTCAAGGCACAGCCGGAGGAGCTCAGCGAGCGCGTCGGCGGGGTGCTGGAGCGGCTGAAGAATGCCGAGCGTGAACTGGAGAAGCTGCGGGCCGCGGCCGTGCTGTCCAGCGCGGGCTCGCTCGCGGCCGCCGCGGAGCGGGTGGGGCCGGTGCATCTGGTGGCGGCCGAGGCGCCGGCCGGCGTCAACGGCAACGACCTGCGTGCCCTGGCACTGGACGTGCGCGGGCGGTTGCCGCAGGGCGAGCCGGCCGTGGTGCTCCTCGCTTCCCCCAACCCGAACGGCGGCGTCGCCTTCGTGGCGGCGGTGAACCAGGCGGGCCAGGCGGCCGGCATCGACGCCGGCGAGCTGGTGCGCACCTTCGCCCCGGTCATCGGTGCGCGTGGCGGCGGCAAGGCGGATCTGGCGCAAGGCGCCGGCGGCGACGCCGCAAAGCTCCCCGACGCATTCGGTGCGGTTCGGGCAAAGCTGGGCAGCCTCGAGACCCGGTGAGCCACGACACGCCGGGAGTGTGGCTGGCCGTCGATGTCGGCAGCGTGCGGGTCGGGGTGGCACGCAGCGACCCCGGCGGAGTGCTCGCCGTACCGGTGGCCACGCTCGCCCGATCCGTCGCAGACGACCGCGACATCGCCGAATTGGCGGGGCTCGTGGCTGAGTACGAGGCTGTCGGCGTCGTCGTCGGACTGCCGCGGACGCTCGCCGGTCGGGAGGGCAGTGCGGCGCAGCTGGCCCGCCACTACGGGGCCCGGCTCGCTGTCCGGATCGCCCCGATTCCCGTCGAGTTTCTCGACGAGCGACTCACCACGGTGTCAGCGCAGCGTAAGCTGCACCAGGGCGGCGTCCGAGGTCCTGCCGGTCGCGCCGTCATCGAT
>DATFTS010000723.1:0-2928 GCA_035261645.1 Jatrophihabitans sp.
GGACCACGACGCTCACCGTGCCCGCGCTGGCGAAGGTGAACGTCAGTGTGATCGACCCGCCGGGGTAGAGCGGCTTCGTCGTCTGCATCAGCAACAATGCGCCCTTCGCTTCGGGAGTCCCCCACGACACTCGTGACCCGGGTGCCACCGGGATGCTCCGTGACGGCGTCGGCAACGGGGCAGCCGTCGACGTCGGGCTGCTGGACGCTGAAGAGGACGCTGAAGAGGAAGCGGAAGACGAAGCGTGCCCGCGCCGACGTGGCGCGCTGCTGGTCGAGGCGGCCGCACTGGACGGCGCAGCCGACGTCGTGGCGGAAGCGGGCGCCGACGACGAGTTCACGGCCGCGTCGGCTTCCTGGGTCGTCGCGAACGCGCCCCACGATGTGATGGCGCTGGACGTGATCGAGGTGAGCCGGTCGGCGCGGGCGCCGGTGTTGACGACGACGAGCTTGACCGGCACGTTGCTGCCGGGGGCGTAGAACGTGCCCGACTTCGGCGCTTCGACCAGGATGTCGAGCAGCTTGATCGGCCCGATCTGTGCGTTCGTGCCCTCGATCGTGGGACTTTCGCCCGCGGTCGCGGCGTCCTGGCCCGCGGCGCACGCCGAGGTCGCCAGCGCGGCGGCGAGCGCCAGGCCGATGCCCAGACGTCGCACGGTGACCGGCTCAAAGTTCACGTCGACTCCTTGCGGAGATCAGGCGCTTCGCGGCGCGATAGGGATGATTCCCGGGCGCCGTCACGGTTCGGCCGACGCCGGTTCACAGCCTAGCGATGGCCCGTCGGCAACCGCTCTCGACCCCATATAGCCGCGGTACTGCGGGCTTATAAGGCCGCACTCGCGGGATGGCAAATCGACTCGCCGCCCCTTGGTGCACTGTGCTCCGTGTTACCCTGGAATGAGCGCTCGAACTTCAAAGGGGCTTCTACAACATGACTTTCAAGGTCGGCGAGACCGTCGTCTATCCCCATCATGGGGCCGCACTAATCGAGGCGATCGAGGAGCGACTTCTGAAAGGGGTAAAGAAGACCTACCTGCGACTCAAAGTCGCCCAGGGCGATCTCACCGTGCTGGTGCCGGCCGAGAACGCCGAGGTCGTCGGCGTGCGCGATGTCGTCGGCCAGGAGGGTCTGGACAAGGTGTTCGAGGTGCTGCGCGCGCCGCACACCGAGGAGCCCACGAACTGGTCGCGTCGATACAAGGCCAACGGCGAGAAGCTCGCTTCCGGCGATGTCAACAAGGTGGCCGAGGTCGTGCGCGACCTCTGGCGCCGCGACCGCGACCGCGGGCTGTCGGCCGGTGAGAAGCGCATGCTGGCCAAGGCGCGGCAGATCCTGATCAGCGAGCTCGCCCTTGCCGAGGGCACGAACGAGGACAAGGCCGAGGTCGTCCTCGACGAGGTGCTCGGCGAGGCTGTCGCCTAACTGTCTGCGCGAACCAATGGCGGCGAACGGTCGATTGACCGTCGCCGCCATTCTCGTTGCAGCAGGTTCCGGAGAGCGCTTGCGAGCGGGCGTTCCGAAGGCCTTCGTCCCGGTGGGTGGGCAGTCGTTGCTTGCCCGCGCGCTGGCGATCTTCGCCGGCCATTCAGCCGTCGATCACCTCGTCGTGGTGGCTCCGCAAAGCCATCTCAGCGAAGCGGCCGAACTCAGCAGGGCAGCGGTGGTCCCCGGTGGCGCCACCAGGCAGGCATCGGTCGCTGCTGGGCTCGCCGCGCTTCCGGCGGATGTCGGGTTCGTTCTCGTCCATGACGTGGCGCGGCCGTTCGTCCCCGCCGCGGTGATCGACGCAGTCGTCGCCGCACTCGCCGCTGGTGCTGACGCCGTGGTGCCCGTCGTGCCGATTCACGACACCGTGCGTGCTGTCGACGCGGATGGCAGGCTGGCCGGCGTGATCGACCGCGCGACGCTGGCCGCGATGCAGACCCCGCAGGGGTTCCGCCGTGACGTGCTCGTCCGGGCCCACCAGCGTGCCGGTGCGGTCGTCGCTACCGACGACGCGGCGCTGGTCGAAGCTCTCGGGCTCGAGGTCGCTGCCGTACCGGGCGACGAGCGTGCCTTCAAGGTGACGACACCGCTCGATCTCGCCTACGCCGAGACCATCGCGGGACTACTGTCGGCGCCGCACCCGCCCGTACCCGGAGGTATCTCGTGACGATCGTCAGCACCATGCAGGACGACTTCCAGCTCACTGTCTCCGCGATTCTCGAGCACGGCAGCCGCGTCTTCGGCGGCAGTGAGGTTGTCACGTGGCAGGGCGATCGCGGACGGCACGCCACCTTTGCGGAGGTGAACACCAACGCCCGCCGGCTGGCCGGTGCGTTGGCGGGGCTCGGCGTGGCCCGCGGCGACCGGGTCGGCACCTTGTGCTGGAACAGCCAGGAGCATCTCGAGGCGTACTTCGCCGTGCCGTGCATGGGCGCCGTGTTGCACACGCTCAACCTGCGCCTGCCACCTGGACAGCTCGCGCACATCATCAACCACGCCGAGGACAAGGTCTTGCTGGTTGACGCGACGTTGCTGCCGCTGCTGGCGCAGGTGGCTTCGCAGTTGAAGACCGTCGAGGCGTTCGTCGTGATCGGCGACGGCGACGCGTCGGTGCTCGGTGGCGACGTGCCGGTGCACTCCTACGCCGAGGTGCTGGCGGCCGCGCCAGACCACTATGACTGGCCGGAACTGGACGAGAAGTCGCCGGCCTCGATGTGTTACACGAGTGGGACCACTGGCGACCCGAAGGGTGTCGTCTACTCGCACCGCTCGACATTCCTGCACGCAATGGCGACGCTGTCGACGACGGCCCTCGGCGCGAGCGACCGCGACCGCGCGCTTGTCGTCGTGCCGATGTTCCACGTCAACGCATGGGGCATCCCGTATGGGGCGTTCCTCTCCGGGACGACGATGTTGATGCCCGGACCGCACATGGCGCCGGCG
>DATFTS010000724.1:0-3529 GCA_035261645.1 Jatrophihabitans sp.
CGGAACGCCGCTTGCGAGACCAGCACCCCGGCGACCGCCGCCACCAGAAGCACGTAAGGCCAGCACGTGGAGATGAGCGCGCCCCAGGCGCGGCCGTGCACGACGTCGATGGCGCCGCGGGTGGCAACGTCCTGCAGGGCGTAGAAGATGCCCGCCGCGGTGGCGAATGCGGCTGACCCGGCTGCGATCATCTTGCGCCGGCGGGCCACTTGCCCGGTGACCACGATGAGTCCGGCGACTGCGGCGGCCGTGGACGCGGCAACGACGACGGCCAGCAGCGACGGTTGGTGCCGCACCTCGGCCTGTGGCTGCCCCGCGCCCGCGAACATGGCGAGGCCGCCGATGACGATGAGCGTTCCCAGCACCTCGCCGGCCCGAATGCGTTCCCGGCAACGCCACGCGGCATACGCGAACGCGAACAGCAGACACCCGACGAGCAACGGATCGACCAGCGAAACCGGCCCGGACTGCAGGGCCCACGCCGCCAGTGACTGCCCGGCGGCCATCGCGGCGATGCCGCCCCACCAGACCGGCGTTCCGATCAGCCGGCGCAGCGCCTGCATTGCCGAGTCGCCCTTGGTACGGGTTCGTGCGGCCACCTGTTGCTGCAACACCCAGCCGACGCCGAGGCACACGTCAGCTGCGATGGCCAGCAGGTAAACCACATGTCCTGTGTACCCACTGAACCTGAGTGCCGACGAATCGGCCATGCTGGGCGACGTGCCGATACCGTGCTATTTCGGCCAGTGGCACGCCGATCCGCAGCGATCATCGCGCCACCGGCGCGTCCTCGAAGTGGGACGCGTCCCAGCAGACTCGTAGGATCCGAGCGAGCGCAACAAGCGCCGGAGTGGAGCGCAATGGCTAGCCGGGTCGGGATCATGGGTGGCACCTTTGATCCCATCCACCACGGACACCTGGTCGCGGCCAGCGAGGTCGCGTCCCTGTTCGACCTGGACGAAGTGATCTTCGTGCCGACGGGCGAGCCGTGGCAGAAGTCCGAGCGGCGGGTCAGCCCGGCCGAGCACAGGTATCTGATGACAGTGATCGCCACCGCGTCCAACCCGCGGTTCTGGGTGAGCCGCGTGGACATCGACCGCCCCGGACCCACCTACACGATCGACACCATCCGTGACATCGCCGAGCAGCGGCCCGGCGCAGACCTGTTCTTCATCACCGGAGCCGACGCGCTCGACCAGATCCTGTCCTGGAAGGACGCCGAGGAGGCGATGAAGCTGGCGCACTTCATCGGCGTGACGCGGCCGGGTTACGACCTCTCCGACGCCCACCTGCCCACCGAGTCGGTGACGTTGCTGGACGTGCCGGCGATGGCGATCTCGTCCAGTGGCTGCCGCGAGCGAGTGGCCTCCGGGCGGCCGGTCTGGTACCTCGTGCCGGACGGCGTGGTGCAGTACATCAACAAGCACCGGCTCTACCGCCAGTAGGCTCGACAGCACGATGACTGCTACTGAAGAGGCGATCGAGCTTGCCCGCGTCGCGGCGCAGGCTGCCGCCGACAAGCTCGCCACTGACATAGTCCTGATCGACGTCAGCGACCGTCTGGCGATCACCGACGTCTTCGTCGTCGCCACCGGCAGCAACGAACGGCAGGTCGAGGCGATCGTCGAGGCGGTGGAGGAGAAGGCACAGCTCGCTGGGCGCAAGCCGATCCGACGCGAGGGCCAGCGCGACGGTCGCTGGGTGCTGCTCGACTACGGCGACGTCGTCGTGCACGTGCAACACGCCGAAGAGCGCACGTTCTACTCGCTCGAGCGGCTGTGGCGCGACTGCCCGTTCCTGCCCTTCACCGACGCGGCCGCGGAGGCACACGCCGCAGAGCGTGCCGCGAGCCAGGGGTGAGTTCGCCGAGGCGGCTCGTCCTGCTGCGGCACGGGCGCACCGCATGGAACGCGCAGCGGCGCTTCCAGGGGCAGGCCGACCCACCGCTCGACGACGTCGGCCGGATGCAGGCGCACGAGGTGGCGACGTTGATTGCCGCACTCCCGCCAGACCTGCTTGTGACCTCAGACTCGGCGCGCGCGATGGAGACCGCGCAGATCGTCGGCGAGGTGGCCGGGCTGGTGCCGATTCCGGAGCCGAGGCTGCGTGAGCGCGGGCTCGGGCACTGGGAGGGGCTGACCCGCGAGGAGGTCGCCGCGGCCTACCCGGACGAGTACGCCGACTGGCAAGCCGGCCGCGACGTGAGCCGGCGCGGAGGCGAGACGCGCGACGAGGTGGCGCAGCGAGCCCTGGCCGCGCTGCGCGACCTGCCAGAGGTGCCGACGACCGTGCTGGTGACGCACAGTGCGACCGCGATGGCGCTGACCAACCGGCTGCTGGGTATCCCGCTCGCCGTCCACCCGTTGGGCCCGCTGGCCAACTGTCACTGGACGGAGCTGTTTCGCGCGGAGTCCGACGGGCACGACCCCACGTGGCGGCTGCGCGCACACAACCTGGGTTGCCCCGGGGCGGTGGTGCCGCTGCCGATCCGGCTCGTCGGCGAGGAGGCCGAACAGGCCGCCGACGCCGACGCCTGACCCCCCTCTCGCCGACCCCTCCTCGCTGATCAAGAGAGCAATCCTGTCGATATACATCGGAATCGATCTCTTGATCACCACGGCTTATCCACAAGGTTGAGTGAATATGTGATGTCCGCGTGAGGCACACCACAACGCAGCGCCTGTGCAACGTTCAACCACCGCCATAAGGTGTGCCCAGGTGCCCCCGCGCTCGGCGGCGACGGACGGCGAGCGCGGGGCGTGCACCAGACCATCAACCTCAACGCGAACCCGGTGCCGTATCCTGGTGGCGTGACCGCCGCTCGGCTGCTCCTTACCGGGCCGCGCTGAACCGATCAAGATGCCAGCGCGGCCGAGCCTCTGCACGCAGCAGGGGCTCTTCGTTTGTCCGAGCAGCGAAGGGGAGCAAACCGATGACGACGACTGGTGATACCGCCGACGACACCCCGCCGTTTCGCTACACCGCCGAGTTGGCACAGTCGATCGAGACATCCTGGCAGCAGCGGTGGGCCGAGGAGGGCACGTACAACGCCCCCAACCCGACCGGGGAGCTGTCCGAGGGCTTCGACCGCGTCGCGATCGGCCCGCACAGCTACATCATGGACATGTTCCCGTACCCGTCAGGGGCGGGTCTGCACGTCGGTCACCCGCTGGGTTACATCGGCACGGACGTCTTCGCGCGCTATCGGCGCATGTGCGGAGACAACGTCCTGCACACGATGGGTTTCGACGCGTTCGGGCTGCCGGCCGAGCAGTACGCCATCGAAACGGGGCAGCACCCGCGCACGACGACCTACCGCAACATCGAGATCTTCCTGACGCAGCTGCGCCGCCTGGGCCTCGGCCACGACGAGCGGCGCCGCGTCGCGACCACTGACCCCGAGTTCTACCGCTGGACGCAGTGGATCTTCCTGCAGATCTTCAACGCGTGGTACGACCCGATCGCCGACCGGGCCCGTCCGATCGCGGAGTTGATCGCCGAACTGGACGCGGGCGAGCGCGAGCCGGCA
>DATFTS010000725.1:0-1825 GCA_035261645.1 Jatrophihabitans sp.
GCTGGCGTAGCTACTGGCCGGAGCGCACGCGGCGAGGGTCACCTGCGGTTGTCCGTCGCATGCGGTGGAGCACTCGTAGCGGTGCTCGAAGCCGGACACACGTCCCTGATAGCTCGCCGATGCCCGAACCGTGGCGGAGCCGGACCAGCTGAGCATCTGTTGCGTCGTGGCGTTCGGTGCGCTGGCCCGCAAGGTCACCGGCGCGACCGTTGCCGAGGCTGAGATGTGCACTTCCCCAGTGCCCGTCGTGCGGTAGGTGAAGGTCGCGCGGCCGGCTGGGTCGGTGTGCACCGACGGCGGGGTCGAGACGTTTGCACTGTGCATCAATACGACGCGCGCGCTCGCACCATGGACCGCCGAGTGGAGCGTCACGCTGCCCTGGGCGCTCTGCCCGGGCAACGGGCTGCGCGGAGTTTGCAACGCGAGCGTGTACGGGCCATGGTTCGCGCGCGCCTCGGCGACGTATCTCATCGCAAGCGCTTGCACCACATGCGGGAGCCTCGCCGCGCGCCGCACGACGGCGCTGTGGTTACCGATCAACTCATTCAGCGCCTGGCTGACCGCCTCGGCCTGCCCATCGGTTTGTGCGTCGCCATGCGCGGCCAGCGTCGCTGCCAGTTCGCGACTGACCGTCAGGGTGACACCGTGCACGCGGGTGACCGTGGCCAGCCCGATCCTCGTCGGTGCCGGCCGGTTCGGGCTTACGCAGTAGACCTTCACCCATCTGCCGGCCACCAATGCCCGGTAGTAGCCGACAAAGTCGGTGTGCCCGGCGATCCAGGCGCCTCTGCCGGTGACCACTGCAGCACCAGGTGCCGCGTTGGACGGTGTCGCCACGCGTATCGCCAGCGCCGTCGTAGCAAGCAAGAAGAAGACCAGCGCCGCGAGTAGGCGTCGCGGCAGTCGCCTCCCGAGGAATCGGGCGGCCGGGATGTGCGTCATCAGTAACCTCTTTCGGTCGGTTCGGCGTCGCCCGAGCAGACCCGATACCGACGTCATCGCGACCTGTCAGACGGCCGGATGTGGACGACCGCAGCCGGTGTGGACAGGTCTGAACCCGATGACGGAGCGTTGTGCTAGCGGCCGACTCCACATTGCGCGCGCCGATGCCCGCAGTGGCCGCGTTAACCCGCAGTTAGCCCTCTCTGGCGAAGGCGCGACAGTCCGTGTAGCGTCCGCCCCGGTCGTAGTGACGAGAGTTTTCGCATGCGCAGGATCACGGTCCTGGAACCAGGAGCGTGCACGGCAAGACGCGGAGCCGAGGAACGAAGACCCCGGGCCTCACGAGGTGTGGGGAACGGATGGCCCCTAGCAAGGAGTGCACGTGGCACAGGGCACCGTGAAGTGGTTCAACAACGAGAAGGGCTACGGCTTCATCGCCGTCGACGAAGAGGACGGGAAGGGTAAGTCGGACGTATTCGTCCACTACACCGCGATCACGGCCGACGGCTACAAGTCCCTCGACGAGAACCAGCGCGTGGAGTTCGACGTGGTTCAGGGCCCGAAGGGCCCACAGGCGGATGGTGTTCGCATCATCGGCTGAGCCAGCCAGCACAACGGCGGTCCCGGAACAACCCGGGGCCGCCGCAGTGTATTAAGCGGCGACCAGCGGGTCGTCGAATCGCAAAGGCCCAGCTTCGACGCGCGGTCCTCGGCTTACCGCGTGGCGACGGAGCGGGCGGACACGCCGGCAGATCACCCGCTGCGTCGCCACACACCGCCGCGGCGACCAAGGAGCACACCTACTTGTCTCCGCGGCGCACATTGACGTTTGGTTGCACTCGTCCGAGCCGAGTGCTAAACCTGAATTGGCACTCGGTTAGGC
>DATFTS010000726.1:0-3483 GCA_035261645.1 Jatrophihabitans sp.
CCGGCAGAGCTTGCCGAGATCTTCCGTAACTGGAACGAGGGCGATCTCGAGTCGTTCCTGATCCAGATCACCGCCGAGGTGCTCGCGCACGTCGACGCCGACACCGGCAAGCCGTTCGTCGACGTCGTCCTGGACCAGGCCGAACAGAAAGGCACCGGACGCTGGACAGTGCAGAACGCGCTCGATCTCGGCGTACCGATCACCGGCATCGCCGAGGCGACGTTCGCCCGCTCCTTGTCAGCGCACGCCGAACAGCGCGAGCCCGCTCGGCAGACCTTCGGCACTGACATCGCAGCGATGGATGTGCCCGATCGCGATGCGTTCGTCGAGGACGTGCGGCGCGCGCTGTACGCGTCGAAGGTCGTCGCCTACGCGCAGGGGTTCGACCACATCGCCGCCGGCTCGGACGAATACGACTGGGGCATCGACCGCGGCGCCATGGCGACGATCTGGCGCGGTGGGTGCATCATCCGGGCTCGCTTCCTCAACCGCATTCGCGAGGCCTATGACGAGGATGCGCAGCTGCCTTCGCTGCTAGTGGCGTCCTACTTCGCGGCCGCGGTGAAGGACGGTGTCGAGGCGTGGCGGCGCATCGTCTCGCAGGCCGCGCTGGCCGGTGTGCCGACTCCCGCGTTCTCGTCGTCGCTCGCGTACTACGACGGGCTGCGCAGCGCGCGGCTGCCTGCGGCGCTCATCCAAGGGCTGCGTGACAACTTCGGCGCGCACACGTACAAGCGCGTGGACAAGCCGGGCACCTTCCACACCGAATGGGCGGGCGACCGCAAGGAGCACGAGGTCTGAGCGTTGCCCCAAAGGGCAATGAACGTGGGCGCGTGACCTCGTCCGGCGTGCGTGGATAAGATCCACCCGCTCTGCCGCCGGAGCGCGGGTACCTCCCGAGCTGGGACGGCCGGCTCCGGGGAGGGCCGATGACTATCGACAAGCGCGCCGAGCCGCACATGGCGGCCAGCACGCCGCACCGGGCGGCGCCGGCCGGCCGGCGCGCGCCGATCTCCGCGCGCATCCGCACCGGCGTCGCGCAGGCGCGCTACCACTTCGATCTCGCGCTCTCACGTGGGCCGCTGATCGTGATCGGTTACCTCGCCCTGATCATGGTCGTGATCATTCTGGTGTCCGCGCTGCTGCTCACCGGGTTACGGCTGGCGGGCATCAACGGCGGGGGCAGCCTCGACTTCCCCGAGGCGTTCTGGCAGTCGTTGGTTCGCGTGCTCGACACCGGCACCTTCGCCAGCGACCACGACTGGCCGACGCGGATCATCGCGCTGGTCGTCACGATCTGCGGCATCTTCCTCGCCGGGTCGCTGATCGGTCTGATCGCGAACGCCGTCGACCAGCAGATCGAGAAGCTGCGCAAGGGCCGCAGCAATGTGCTCGAGCACGGACACACGCTGGTGCTCGGCTGGTCGCCGCGGCTGCCGTCGATCCTCGCCGAGCTGGTGATCGCGAACGAGAACCACAAGCGCGCCGCGTTCGTGATCCTCACCGACCGGCCCAAGGACGAGCTCGAGGACGAGCTGCGCCGGCTTGTGCCCGACACCCGCACCACGCGCGTCGTCTGCCGCACCGGCGACATCGGCAACGTCGATGACCTGCAGCTGGTAAGCGTCGAGCAGGCGCGATCGGTGATCGTCTTGTCCGGTGGCGACGGCGACGCCGGCGTGGTGAAGGCGGTGCTCGCCCTGCGCAGCATCGATCCCACGTTCACGCGCATCCGCGTCGTCGCCGAACTCGACGACCGCGACCACGCAGCCACCCTGCGCAGCCTGACCGACGGCCGAGTTGCGACGGTGCGCGCGGAAGAGGTGATCACCCGAGTAGCCGCACAGGCGTGTCACCAGATCGGCCTCGCATCGGTCTTCCGCGACCTGCTGGACTTCGACGGGGACGAGATCTACTTCACCCGGGTGCCGGAGCTCAACGGGCATACCTACCGCGAGGCGGTGCGCGCATTCGACGGCGCCTGCGTGATCGGGTTGCTGCGCAACGGCGTCGTGCAACTCAATCCGGGCGCCGACGAGGTCTTCCGCGAGGGCGACGAGCTGATCGCGGTGGCGGCTGACGACGACCGCGTGATCTTCACCGGCTACGTCGACGACGTCAATGTGGAGCGGGTCGCCGACGTCGTCTACACCGAGCCGCCGCAGCGCATCGCGCTCGTCGGCTGGAGCCCGGTCGGCAACACCGTGCTGCACGAGCTCGACCAGTTCCTGACCGACGGGTCGATCGTCGACGTGCTCGTCGACCGCCGCATCTACGCGCCGGAAGAGATCGCGGCGCCGCAGAGCCAGCGCTGCGACGTGCGCGTCCATGCCATCGCCGGTGACGCGCATTCGTTGGTGAGCGAGCTCGGCGAGCATCGCTACGACAAGGCGATCGTGCTCGGCTACCGTCGCGACCTGACGCCCGCGCAGGCCGATGCGCGCTCGATGCTCACCCTGCTCGCGTTGCACCGCGCCTGGGAAGGTGACCCGCGCCGGCCACGCGTGGTGGCCGAGATGCTCGACCGCTCGAACGTCGAGATCGCGCAGACCACCGGCGCCGACGACTTCATCGTCAGTGACGAGCTGTCGAGCTTGATGATCGCGCAGGTGTCGGAGCGGCTCGAGTTGCAGGATGTGTTCAACGAGCTGTTCGACGCCGACGGTTGCTTCGTATCGCTGCGGCCGGCCGTGCTGTACGCCCCGGATCACGAGACCGCGTTCGTGTCCATCGTTGCGTCGGCCGCCGAGCGCGGCGAGACGGCGATCGGCTACCGCGTCGGGCGCGAGAGCGTCGTGCTCAACCCGCCTAAGTCGACGCGGGTGCGCCTGGGCGAGGGTGACGAGGTGCTGGTACTCGCGTCGCGTCCGCCGCGGTCGACGACCGTGCCGCTCGCCGAGGCAACCGCCGCCGGCTGACCGACTGCTACTCGCCCGTCGGCTACTCGCCCGTCGGCAGCTCGACGTGACCGCCGAACGCCTGGCGCATCGCCGACAGCAGCTTGTCGGCGTAGGCGGCTTCGCCGCGGCTGGAAAAGCGGGCGAACAGCGCCGCCGCCAGCACCGGAGTGGGCACGCCTTCGTCGATCGCGGCCTTCACCGTCCAGCGTCCCTCGCCGGAGTCGGACACCCGTCCCGCCAGCCCCTCGAGGACCGGGTTCCGGTAGAGCGCACCCGCAGTGAGGTCCAGCAGCCATGACGCGATCACCGACCCACGGCGCCACACCTCCGCGACCTTCGGGATGTCGAGGTCGTACTGGTAGTACTGCGGCTGGTCGAGCGGAGTGGTCTCGGCCGAGTGCTCGACCTCCATCTTCCCGGCGTTGGCGTGATGGAGGACGTTGAGTCCCTCGGCGTACGCGGCCATCAACCCGTACTCGATGCCGTTGTGCACCATCTTGACGAAGTGCCCCGCCCCGTTCGGGCCGCAGTGCAGGTAACCCTGTTCCTCCGGCGCCGGGTCGCCGCTGCGGCCGGGCGTGCG
>DATFTS010000727.1:0-3362 GCA_035261645.1 Jatrophihabitans sp.
CTGCGAGCTGGCCGATCACCATGCCGTCGATCATCAGGTCTCCACTAAGTGGAGAGTCAAACCGCTACGGCCGCTCAGGATCGGACACCAAGACTCGATCATTGATCACCCTGCGGATCGTATGCCGAACCCGTTACCGGACATCAGAGAAACCATCCCGGCACTTCATACGCCTACCCCCACACGCATGCGCCAGCCGGACGCACTCAATCCGGCATGTCCGGATGGTGCGCGGGCGACCCCGGTCAATCGCCTGGCATTAGGACCAGAAATCAGCATTAGGAGCCGTACTCAGGCGTCGGTGAGTTCGGCAGCAAGATGAGATAGCTGTGTAAAGATCAGCTCCCGACGTTTCGGACTTCAGTCACGTCAGTCTGAGAAGCAACGCTGCCGAATCGCCGATCGGTGAGGCACGCAGGCACGCCGCAGATGAGGCGCCACCGCCGAAACGGCGGGACGAGGCTCGAACGGCGGCTGCGCACCCCCAGAAGCTGTGAGTGCTCACCGGGTCGGCCCGCGCGCTCATGCCGATGAGCGCACGGCGCCTCGGCCCCCGATACTGAGCGCATGACCGTTCAGCCCCAGGTCATCAGCGCGGACCTGCTCGCCCGCCTGGCGACACGACAAGAGGTCGTGGTCGTTTGCGACGGGTCGTGGGCGTTCGTATTCCAGGATGACGGCGAGGTCTGTCTGAGTGCGTATCGCCGGGGCGGCGACGACTATGAGTTGATGTTTGACCAGGTGGATTGCGGTCTGCCGACCGAGTGCCCGCCGTATCACGGCGGATGGGTTCTCGTCCCTTCCACCGGAATGGGATTCGCTTGGCGCCTTGGGCATACGCAGCGGCAGGGGGTGACTATCAACTATCTGGGGCAGACGTACGACCTTCGAGCCGACGCCAACGGCAACTGGGCCTTCATCCGCGGCACGGCGGACGATGGCCCTTACGACGCGCCGGAAGTCGTACCGACCTAACGCGGGTCGTGCCGCTGTCACGCGCTATCGACGAGAAAGGAAATCCGCCAGCCGCTGCACGCCACCATGCGGGACAGCCGCGGAGGCCGGTGTCCCCGATTCGCCAGGCTCGCTTTTACAGTTCGATCTCATCTTGCTGCCGAACTCAGGCGTCGGCGAGCTCGCGTGGCACCGCCACGACGTCGACCAGAGCGCCGTTGCGCCACACCGTCACTTCGACCCGCCGCCCGATGACTGCCTCAACCATGAGCCGCTGCACCTCCGTGGCTGTCGCCGCGTCCTGACCGTCGACCGCGAGCACGATGTCACCGATCCGCAGCCCGGCGGTTGCTGCCGGGCTGCCGGACATCACCTCGGCGACCCGAAGGCCGGTGCGGCGGCCGACCTTCGCGGCGAGTGCCGGCGGTAGGGGAACCTGCGCGCCGGCGATGCCCAGCCACGCGCGACGCACCCGGCCATGCGTCATGAGCGTCGAGATGATCTGGCGCGTCGTCGAGTTCACTGGAACCGCGAGGCCCACCCCGATGCCGGCCACGGCCGTGTTGACGCCGACCACCCGAGCAGCTGAGTCAGCCAGCGCGCCGCCGCTGTTTCCCGGATTCAGCGTGGCGTCCGTTTGGATAACTTCGTCGACCACCCGGCCGGCGCGCGTCGGCAGCGAACGGCCCAGGGCGGAGACGATGCCGGCGGTGACCGATCCGGCGAAGCCGAGCGGGTTGCCGAGAGCTACCACCAGTTGCCCCACGCGCAGTTGCGCCGCATCGCCGAGAGTCACTGCCGGCGGTACGTCGTCGCGGGCGCGCAGAACCGCGAGATCAGAAAGCGGATCGCGGCCGATGACGTCGGCGAGCACGACTCGTCCATCGCTGAAGGTGGCTTCGCAGGCGGTTGCATGCTCGACTACGTGGGCGCTGGTGAGCAGGAAGCCGTCCGCGGTCAGCACGCTGGCGCTGCCGGCCCCCTCGCCGCGCTGGGTGCGAACGCGCAGGCTCGCCACGCTGGGCAACACTGTTTCGGCAACCCGCACAACGGCGGCCGAATAAGCGTCGAGCGGGTCCGCAGCCTCGTCCTGCGTCATGCCAGTGCAACGTGCATGCCGGCGCCCAAGCGGCCCGTGTTCGCTCTCAGCGCAGCGGCGTCGTCGGCGTGGCGGGTCGGCCGTTTGCGAGTGCGCCCTGTCGGGTACCGATCCTGGCGACGCGCTCGGCCACGAACCCGCCTCCTAGCGAATGGAAACCGTGTCTGGATCGCAGCCACCGCGGGCACTGATCGCCGGATGGTTCTCCTTCGACGAGGTCATCGCGACCGTCGGTGATCTGTCCGGCGGCGAGGTCACCGCCGCATGGCTGAGCGAGTGCGGTTGGGCGTGCGATGTCGCGATGGCGCAGTACATGGGCGCGGGCGTCGACTGGCGGGCGGTCGATCCGGACGGATACGACCTGCTGGTGTTCACGACGGGCCCGCTGTTCGAGCAACCGCAACTTGCCGCCCTACTGGAGCGGTTCGCAATCTGCGAGCGTTGGGCAATCAACGTGTCGCTGCTGGACAGGTCGCTGACGCACTGCTTCGACCGGGTATGGGAGCGCGACGGCCTCAGCGCGCGCGCCGACCTTGCCTTCGCCGGCTGCCCGCCGTCGCGCCCGGTAGTCGGTTTCGCCTGTGCGCCGCCACAGGCGGAGTACGGCGCGGGCAGCCAGGATGCGGTGCGCGATGCTGTGACGCACTGGCTGGGCACGCGAGACGTCTCCTGGCTGCACCTCGAGATGGACATGTACGTCGAGCATCGCTACCCGCGCAGTGAGAGCCACGTCGCCTCGCTCGTGCAGCGCTGTGACGTCGTGATTAGCAGTCGGCTGCACGGCGCTGTCTTCGCGCTACGCCTCGGCAAGCCGGTGATCGCGATCGACCCGGTGTGTGGCGGCGGCAAGGTGGCCCGCCAGATGACAGCCATCCGATGGCCGTGCACGATCCCGGGCGAGCGAGTAAGCGCCGACGAGTTGGACGCGGCGTTGCGCTGGTGCAGCAGCGACATCGCGTGCGAGCACGTGGCGCGTAGCCGCCACTTGGCCCTGGAACAGACGGACGGGCTGCACCGCGAAGTTCGCGCTCACGCCACGCAACTGGCGGCAGGCTGTTCCTGAGCGATCCGGATTAGGCGCTCGCGTCGGACTTGCTGTCCGAGTCGCTGCTGTCGGAATCCGAGCTCGTCAGATCGTCGAGGTTGAAGTCGAAGCTGTCGCTGCTGTCGGAGTCAGTGCTGTCGGACTCAGTGCTGTCGGACTTAGTGCTGTCGGACTCAGTGCTGTCGGAGTCACTGCTGTCGGAGTCACTGCTGTCGAGGCTGAACTCCGAACTGTCACTGCTGTCAGAGTCGGAGCTGTCAGAGT
>DATFTS010000728.1:0-7447 GCA_035261645.1 Jatrophihabitans sp.
GTCCTGCACATCTCCTACACCTCGAGCGTTCCGGCCCTCGCCCAACAGCGGGCCCAGGCCGCGGCCGACGCATACGTGCGCTACTGGATCTCCCAGCAGCCCGCGCTGGCCGTCGGCAGGACGCCGGGGCCGAAAGTGCTGAACTCCGCCGTCATCTCCGATGCACAACTGCCGACCACCCCGGTGAGTCCCAACCACGTGCTCGACCTCCTGATCGGTCTGCTCGTCGGACTCGCGCTCGGTGTCGGCACCGCGTACCTGCGCGACCGGATGGACGATCGCGTACGCAGCGCAACAGACCTCGAGCAGCAGGTGGGCAGCGCTGCGGTGCTCGCGGTCACGCCGCGCCGGCGCTCGCTGCCGTGGCAACAGAGCGCCCCGGTGTTCGAGGCCGGCACCATCGGCGCCGCGGCATACAGCGATCTCGCGATGTTCTTCCTGCGCAGAGCCGCCACCCGTCCGGAACAGATGATCCTCGTGACGGCTGCGACTGCCTCGACACAAGTGCACGTCAGTGCCAACCTCGCGGTCGCCCTGGCCAACACCGGCCGCCGCGTGATCCTCGTACACGCCGACGTGCGCCACCCGCTCAGCTGCGAAGTCTTCGGCAACAGCAACCCGACGGTCGGGCTCGCCGACGTGCTCGAGGGGCGCGTGTCTTTGTCCGACGCGCTGCAAGACACCGGTATCGCCCATCTGCTCGAGTTGCCGGCCGGCGTGCTGAACGGCAACCCGGGCAGCGTGCTGCAAGGCTTCGCCCTGCGGCAGACGCTGCGCCGGCTCGGCAAGTTGGCCGACGTCGTCGTCATCGACGGTCCCGCCGTGCTCGCAGGGGCCGACCTCGCGCCGTTGGTGGACGTGGCAGACGTCATGCTGCTGGCCGCAGACCGCAAGCGCACCACACGCGCCGAGGCGCGCGCAGCGACCGCCCAACTGGCAGCGGTGTCCGACAAGGTGGCCGGCTGGCTGCTCGTCAACGAACGGCCCGGCTTGCGCAGGCCGACCCAGCCGGCGCGCAAGCACGTCGCCCCGCCGCCGCGCGAATCAGCCGACGAGCTTCTCGCCGATCTGGGCGAGACCAGCGACGCAGACCAGACCGAAGACCGCAAACAACAGAACGGGTGGCCTGCGCCCGTAACAACTGCAAAGAGGTGACGATCATGACACGACAGCTCGAAGCGCCGTTCCTGCTGCGGGAACAAGCGCAGTCCACCTGCCAGCTCTATCTGGTTCGGCACGGCACGACGACGATGAACGTCGAGAACCGGTACCGGGGCAGGCGGGACGTGCCGCTCGACGCGCAGGGCTACCAGGACGCGGTTGACGCGGCGCGTCGGCTGTCGCAAGTCGGGCTGACGAGTGTCTACACCGGGCCGTTGCGCCGGACTATCGCCACGGCGCAGATCATCGCCGACGAGGCGCGCGTGCCGGACCTGCGCATCATGCACGGGCTCAACAACGTCGACTACGGCGCGTGGGAAGGCATGACCAGCGAGGAGGCTGCTACCTACGCTCCGGACGAGTTCGAGCTCTACCGCAGCGCACCTGATCACGCGGTGTGCCCGTCCGGCGAGCGGCTCACCGACGCGCAAGAACGGATGGTGGGCGCACTGCAGCTCATCGGCGAGCGGCACGCCGGCGAGGTCGTGGTCGCCGTGACGCACGCAGTCATGATCCGGCTGGCGGTCGCACGACTGACCGGCATCAGCGGCGAGCGTTGGCGCATCCCGGTCGGCCGCGGCTCGTTGACGCTGTTCCACGCAACCGGCGACCGGCTCGAGTTGCAGGCACTTCCCGAAGGCACCGATGTCGACTGACCTGCGCTCGAGCAGACCGCAACGGTGAGCACGGCATGACCCACGTCCTGCTGGTCGTCGAGAACCTGCCGCTCGCGCGCGACCACCGCCTGCGCAAGCAGGTGGCGGCGCTCGCGGGCGCCGGCTGTCGCGTGTCCGTGATCTGCCGGGCCGACCCGCAGAACGCGACGGTGCCCGACGTCGCCGTGCGCGAGTACAGAGCGCCCATCGACGGGCATAGCCCGTTGGGCTTTCTGCGCGAGTACGGGTACTCCCTGCTCGCCGCACGACGGCTTATTCGGCGCACGCACGCCAGGGATCCGTTCGCTGCGATCCAGATCAGCGGCACGCCTGATCTGTACTTCGCGATCGCCGCGCCGCTGCGCCGCGCGGGTGTGCGGCTCGTCTTCGATCAGCGCGACCTCTCACCCGAGCTCTACGAACTGCGCTACGGCCGCCGCGACGCCGCATACCGCACGTTGCTCCGTCTCGAGCGGGCAAGCTATCGGGCCGCCGATCACGTGATCACGGTGAACCGGTCGCTGGAACGCGTCGCGTACGAGCGCGGCGGTGTGGCGCCAGGCGGCGTGACGATCGTCGGGAACGGTCCGAGCCGCGACGCGGGCCGCGACGCGGTGCCCCGGCCGGTCCTCAAACACGGACGGCGCCTGCTCTGCTGCTGGATCGGCGTGATGGGGCCGCAAGACCGGGTCGACGTCGCTCTGCGCGCGGTCGCCGTCCTCGTCCACGAGCGTGGCCGCACGGACACCCACTTCGCATTCGTCGGCGACGGGGAGTCACGCGGCGCCGCGCAGCAACTGGCGACCGACCTCGGCCTTGGTGATTACACCTCCTTCCCGGGCTGGCTGCCGGAGCACGACGTGCACGCCTACCTGGCCACGGCGGACGTCGGCCTCGAGCCGAACCTGGAAGAGATCGTCTCGCCGGTGAAGGTGATGGAGTACATGGCGTTCGGGGTGCCGTTCGCTGCCTTCGACCTTGCCGAGACGCGCCTGCTGAGCGGCGATGCCGGGGTCTACGCACCACCCGGCGACACCAGGACGCTCGCCGCGCACCTCGACGATCTGCTCGATGACGATGCGCGCCGCGCGGCGTTGGGCCGCTGCGGCCGGCAGCGAGTCCTCGACGAGCTCTGCTGGGAGCGCCAGGCGGCGCGCTACGTCGACGTCTATCGCGAACTGCTGTCGGCCTCGCCGAGCCCGCTAAGCCGGCCGTCCGAGCAAATGGGGGTGTTGTGATGCGGTCGATTGCGACAGTGCCGGGACTGCGTCGTGTCCGGCATCGGATTCGCACCCGAGTATCGGAACATCCCGAGCTTTACCTGCCGTTCGCGCGGCACAAGTACGGCGGACTCAGCCCCCGCGTCGTCGACGACACCACCGAGATGGTCGTGGACGGCTACACCCGTTCGGCAAGTACGTTCGCCGTGTACGCCCTGCAGCTGGCGCAGGATCAGCCGGTCCGGCTGGCACACCATCTGCACGCACCGGCGCAGCTCATCGAAGCCGCGCGCCGCGGCCTGCCGACCTTGCTGGTTATCCGCGAGCCGCGGGGGGCGATCCTGTCCCAACTCATCCGCGAACCTGGCGTCGACATGCGCGACGCTGTGGCGGCGTACGTGCGGTTCCATCGCAGCCTGCGTCCGTATCGCGACAGCATGCTGGTCGGTGAGTTCGAGGCCGTAACACGGCACTTCGACGTCGTGATCCGCCGGCTGAACGCCCGCTTCGGGCTGTCACTGCACGAGTTCGTTCACACGCCCGAGGCAGTCGCCGAATGCATGATGATGATCGAGCAGCGTGGCAGCCTCTCGCCGCAGCTGCTCGGCTTCGAGTCGGGGATGGTGTCACGCCAAGTGGCGCTCTCCGCGGCGCGCGCACTCGCTGATGCCCACACGGAAGGCGAGCTGCACGAGGCTTGGGTGCCATCCGACTCGAGAGAGGCCGCCAAGCAACGGCTTGCTGAGCACTGGACGAGCCGGCGCCTGGACGGCCTGCGCGCCCAGGCGTACGGCCTGTATCTGGAGTTCGCCGGCGACGACGCGGTGACTGCCGCGATCCCGGCTTCGGTCGTGGGGTCACTGACATGACGATCATCGACGCCCCCCGGCCGAAGGAACGTGCCCTTGTCGATCTGCGCGTCTCCGCAGCGCGTGCTGCTGAGCTGCGCGCGCTCGCCATGCGAGTGCCTTCCTGGCGGCTGACCTGGCGACAGCTGTGCGACCTCGAGCTCCTCGCTTGCGGCGCGTTCAGCCCCCTGCGCTCATACCTCGGCGCCCGCGACTACCGATCGGTGTGCGAGAACGGGCGGCTCGCCGACGGAACGCTGTGGCCTATCCCGGTCACGCTGGACCTCCCCGGACGGTTGCTCTCCAGCACCGTCACGAACGGCATGCTGGGTTTGCGCGACGGGGAGGGTGAACTCCTCGCCATGTTGCAGATCACCGAGGCGTGGCAGCCGAGTCGGCGTGCTGAAGCCCACGCCGTGTTCGGCAGCACCGACGCAGCGCATCCGGGTGTCGAATACCTGCTGGAACGGACGAACCGGTGGTACGTCACCGGCCGCCTCGAGGTGCTCAAGCTGCCCGAGCACCGCGACTTCCGCGATCTGCGCAAGACGCCGGCACAGCAGCGCGCGGAGTTCACCCGGCTGGGCTGGGAGCGGGTAGTCGCGTTCCAGACCCGCAATCCGATGCACCGCGCGCACCAGCAACTGACCCTTCGCGCCGCCGAGGCCGCTGACGCCAAGCTGCTGATCCATCCGATCGTCGGCATCGGCCGGCCGGGCGACGTCGATGCGCCAACGCGGGTGCGCTGTTACCGCGCGATCATGCGCGAATACCCACCCGGGACAGCGACGCTCGCGCTGTTGCCGCTCGCGATGCGCATGGCCGGCCCGCGTGAGGCCGTCTGGCACGCGATCATCCGCGCCAACTACGGCGCCACGCACTTCATCGTCGGTCGTGAGCACGCGAGTCCTGGGGTGGACTCGGGCGGGCACGCGTTCTACCCGCCCTACGCGGCGCAGGAGTTGCTCGCCGAGCACGCCGCCGAGATCGGCGTCGAGATCGTCCCGTTCCGCAAGATGGTGTACGTCCCGGAGACCGACGCCTATCGGGCCGAGGACGAGGTGCGACCCGGCACAGCGTCGCTGTCCATCTCCGGAACCGAACTGCGGAACCGGCTGGCGACCGGCAAGGACCTCCCGTCCTGGTTCACCCCGCCGTCCGTCGCTGCCGAGCTGCACCGCACGTTCCCGCCACCGACCGAGCGCGGCTTCACGGTGTTCTTCACCGGCTTGTCCGGAGCCGGCAAGTCGACGATCGCCGAGAGCCTGTGCGCAGCTCTCTACGAGCGGTACGGCAGGCAGGTCACGCTGCTGGACGGCGATCTCGTGCGCAACCAGCTCTCGTCTGATCTCGGCTTCTCGCGCCGGGACCGCGACCGCAACGTGCTGCGGATCGGATACGTCGCCGCGGAGATCACCCGACACCGAGGCATCGCAATCTGCGCGCCGATCGCGCCGTACCACCGGACCCGTCGGGAGGTACGTCGAACGGTCGAGGGCGGTGGTGGCTTCCTCCTCGTCTACGTGTCGACACCGCTGGAGGTGTGCGAGGAGCGCGACCGCAAGGGGTTGTACGCAAAAGCGCGCGCGGGCCTGCTGGACAACTTCACCGGCGTCTCCGACACCTACGAACCACCGAGCGATGCGGAGGTTGTCATCGACACGACCGCCATGCCCGTTTGCCAGGCGGTGGACGCGATTCTCGCGCGGTTGCAGGCACTGCGATACCTGCCCGCGCTATCGGTTCAGGTGGGGTAGTGACCGCTACGCAGTGCGAGTGTCACGGCTTCGAGGGCGGAGTGCGTGCCGAGCTTGCTGATGAGGTTCTGCGTGTGGGTACGGACGGTGTTGCCCGAGACGTGCAGGCGGGCCGCGATCTCCGAGCGGCTCAGGCCCGCGATCATGCAGTCGAGCACCTCGCGCTCACGCGCGGTCAGCACCGCGAGCGGATCTTCGGACGGCTCGAGGATGCGCGTCAGGACCGCCGGCATCGCACGGCCGAGCAGGGCCCGGTCGATCCACATCTCGCCGGCTTGCACGCCGTGAATCGCACGGATCAGGTATTCGGTGTCGATCGTCTTCGGCAGCCAGCTGCTGGCGCCGGCGATCAGCGAGTCGACGACGCAGTCCAGGTCTTTCGTGGCACTCAGCATGATGATCCGCGTGCTCGGTGCCACTTCGCGCGCCTGCGTGGCAAGTTCGGCACCGGTCTCGCCGTCGAGCAGGTAATCGGCGATGAGGATGTCGCACGATGCGCGCTCCAACCGGGCGAGCGCTTCGCCGACGCTGTACGCGACCATCACCGGGCCGAGCCCGTCCTCCGCAGCAAGTCGTGCTTGCAGCGCGTCGGCAAATACCTGGTGGTCGTCGACAACGAGGACGGAGATCCGGCGCACGCCGTTCACCATTCCGGTGGGGACCGCAGAGCGCAATGTGCAGTTGGTACCGACTGCTGGTCAGCAGTGAGTAGAGCTGTTACGTCGTTTGGCGGAGTCGTGCAGGTCCGGCGCTCCGTAGTGTTCGCCACGCGTCCTTGGGCTGCAGCGATACGTCGGTGCAGCCGCGGACAGCGTCTACGGGGGTGGACGATATGCGGAAGCGTTTGAGTTTCCTGGCGTCGGGTTTGTTGGTCGTCGCGGCGCTGCAGGTCTTCGTGCCACCCGCAGGTGCCGCAACCGGCACCGTCGTGTCGCTGGCGTTCGACAACGGCAACATCAGCCAATACACCCTCGGCTACCAACAGGCGCTGCAGTCGCACGGCGCATCCGCGACATTCTTCGTCAACTCGGGCACGGTCGGCGCGTCCGGCAACTTCGTCAGCTGGGCACAACTCGGCACACTTGCCGCGGCGGGCAACGACATCGGTGGCAAGACGGTCAATGCGACCAATCTGACCACCGACCCCAACCCGACGAACCAGGTGTGCAACGACCGCGCGACGCTGATCCAACACGGTTTGCAACCCGCCGCGTTCGCCTACCCGGGTGGCGCCAATAACGCCTCGGTCCAGGCCATCGTGAAGAGCTGCGGATACGGCAACGCACGCACCGCCGGCGGCGTGTCGCCCGGCGGCGCCGTTGAGTCGTTGCCGCCGGCCAACTGGATGGCGACCAAGGCATACGCGCCAGCAGCGGTGACCCTCGCAAACATGCAGGCTGTGGTGAACGGCGCCGCCACTCGCGGCGGGGGTTGGGCACAGATCGTGATGGGACGCGTCTGCTCATCGACACTCGACGCCGCCAACTACTCCTCGTGCAGCACGGCCAGTGGACACATCGAACTGGCCGACCTGAACACCTTCCTCGACTGGGTGGCGAACGCCGGCCAGCCGGGCGGTGCGCCTGCGAACACGACGTTGCGCACCGTGCGTGCCGCGGCGAGCTCGGCAGACACCACCGCGCCCACGACGACGATCAGCTGCAACGGTGCGCCGTGCTCGAGCAGCCCGTATTCGGGCATCGTCACAGTCGCGCTCGCCGCCACCGACGTCGGGTCCAGCGTCGCGGCAATGACGTTCACGACCGATGGCACCGATCCGACGCCGACCAGCACCGCGTACACCG
>DATFTS010000729.1:0-16244 GCA_035261645.1 Jatrophihabitans sp.
TTGCTGGGACGCTCGAGGTAGGTCTCGTCAGGCGCCGTGAAGCCGAGCTTCGCGTAGAGCCCGTGCGCGTCGCGGGTGTGCAGCATCCAGCGGAAGTGCCGGCCCGGCCCTTCGTCGATCATGACCTGCACCAGCCGGGTGCCGAGTCGCCGTCCGCGATGGTTTGCGTCGACGTAGACGTCCGCGAGGTAGGCGAGCGCGACGCCGTCCGAGATCGCGCGTGCGAAGCCGACCATCGAACCGTCCGCCGCGTAGCAGCCAACGACCCGCCACGCGGACGCGAGCTGCTGCGCGAAGTCGGCGAACTGGCGCCACCGGCCCCAATAGGCATCGGTGTTGAGGTAACGCCAGGCTGCGTCCACGTCGATGCGGCTCGGGTCGTCGTCGAACTCGTATCCGTCGGCTGACTGCATCCGCAGATCGTCCTGTGACCGGGCAAGCCGCGACAACCGAGTTCCGTAACGTCGCTTTTCCTCTGCTATGTACGTGCGCGCCGCAGGCGCAGCGTCCCTGCCGGAGGAAAGGCCCTCGCGAGGCTGCGCCTTTGCCGACTCGGCGGTGCGGGGACGCCCGCCGCCGGCCGTCCAGCGAAGCCGACGGACGTGCCTGCATAAGCTGGCGTAACACTGACACCACACCTGACAGCGCTCGACCGACTACGTGTACCGGAGGGAGGGAGGCCGCGTGCGCCCGCTGCGCGGACTGCCCGCCGAGGTACGTGCGCTGTCCGGCGTCGCGTTCATGGTCGCGCTCGGCTTCGGGCTCGTCGCGCCTGCCCTCCCGCTCTTCGCCCGCCACTTCGGCGTGAACAAGGCGGCTGCAGGCGCGGTCGTCAGTGCCTTCGCCCTGATGCGGCTGGTGATGGCGCCGTTCGTCGGGCGGTTGGTCAACGCCTTCGGCGAACGGCTGCTGCTAGCGACCGGCATCGGGGTGGTGGCGGTGTCGAGCGCCCTGGCCGGGTTGTCGCAAACCTATTGGCAGCTGCTCGTTCTGCGCGGCGCCGGGGGCGTCGGCTCCATCATGTTCAGCGTCAGCGCCGCCAGCCTGCTCGTTCGAGTGACGCCGAGCCACCTGCGTGGCCGCGCCCAAGGGGTTTGGGCCGGCTCGTTCCTGCTGGGCATGATCGCCGGGCCGGCGGTGGGAACTGCCGCCTCGCTGTCGTTGCGTGCGCCGTTCTTCATCTACGCGGGCACGTTGATCGTCGCCGGGCTACTCGGCCTCGGCGCGCTGCGGCACAGCGAGCTGGCCGCGGCGAATGCGGTGCGGACGGCGCCGCTCGGCCTCGCCACCGCCCTGCGCAACCGCGCGTATCTCGCGGCGCTGGCCGCAGCTTTCGCCGGCGACTTCGCCTTGGTCGGAGCGCGGTCGGCGATCCTGCCGCAGTTCGTCACCGACCGGCTGGGCCTCGGCTCGGGATGGGTCTACGCGGCGTTCCTCGTGGTGAGCCTGGTCAGTGGTGCGCTGCTCTTGCCCGTGGGCCGCTTCGCCGACAGCCGCGGTCGCCGCCCGGTGATGATCGTCGGGCTGATCCTGGGGGCGGCCGGGTTCGTGGTGCTGCCTGCGGTGCCTGCTGCGGCGGGGCTGATGCTGGCTGCGGTGCTGCTCGGGGTCGCCGGAGCCGCCGACTCGGTGGCTCCTGGCGCGGTGATGGGCGACGTCGTGGCCGGGCGAGGGGGCACCGTTGTCGCGGTCTTCCAGATGTCGGGGGACCTCGGCGCCGTGCTCGGGCCTGTAGTCGCCGGCTGGGTCGCGGACGGCGCGGGATACACGGCGAGCTTCGCCACGAGTGCGGTTATTTGCGCAGCTCCGGTGCTCGCGATCGCGGCTGCACCTGAGACGCTGCGGCAGGCCGCGCCCGAGCCGCTGTCCGCGGCTGCCTCAGACGTCACCTGAGACGCGCCGGAGTGTGACGTGCGGCTTATAGGGCAGGCCTATCACGTATGCTAATGTCTACCACTTCCGTGGAAATACCAGACTCACTTAGCTTACTAGGAAAGAAGGTTCGCATGGCGTCGCTCTCCCGGACTCGCAGGTTCGCCGCCGTCACAGCGGTGGCGGTTGCCGCTGCGGTCGGCGTCACTGCCTGCTCGAGCTCGACCGGCGGCAGGACCATCAACCTCGTCGCCTACTCCGTACCGAAGCCGGCCTATGACGCGCTGTCGGCTGCATTCGCGAAAACCTCGCAGGGCAAGGGCTTCACGCTCAACGCGTCGTACGGTCCGAGCGGCTCGCAGAGCAAGGCCGTCGCAGCCGGGCAGAAGGCCGACTATGTCGGTTTCTCCACCGAGCCCGACCTGACGAAGCTGGTGCCGAGCAAGGTGGCGTCCAACTGGAACGCCGGTCCGACGAAGGGCCTCGTGTCCGACTCGGTCGTCGTGATCACGGTGCGGAAGGGCAACCCACTCGGGATCAAGGGCTGGGACGACCTGGTCAAGCCCGGTGTCAAGATCGTCACTCCGGACCCGGCATCGTCGGGATCGGCGAAGTGGAACATCCTGGCTGCCTACTCGCACGTGCTCGCACAGGGCGGCACTGAGACGCAGGCCGCGGCCTACCTGACGAAGTTCTTCAAGAACGTCGTCAGCCGCGCCTCCAGCGGCTCGGACGCGACGCAGCAGTTCCTGAACGGCACCGGCAACGTACTCATCTCCTACGAGAACGAGGCGATCACCGCGCGGCAGAAGGGTGAGCCGGTCGATTACATCGTGCCGGATCAGACCATCCTGATCGAGAATCCGGCCGCGGTGACCAAGGGTGCGTCCAAGATCGCCAGCGACTTCCTGTCCTACGCCGAGAGCGAGCAGGGCCAGGAGATCTTCGCCAGCAAGGGTTTCCGTCCGGTGCTCGCAGGCACGAAGATCGGCCAGGTCCAGGGTGCGAACGACCCGAGCAACCCGTTCCCGACGCCGCAGCACCTGGTGACCGTCGCCTCGCTCGGTGGCTGGAGCGTCGTCAACGACAAGTTCTTCGGCACTAGCGGCATCGTCACGAAGATCGAGCAGTCGGCCTGACAGTGACGGCAACCCTCGTCGAGGAGGTGCCGGCGCACGACGCCGGCACCTCCCGCACGCCGCGCCGGCGTCGGGCTCGCACCGGACTGCCGCTGCGCGGCGCGTCCGGGACGAGCCTCGGCGTGATCGTCATCTGGATGAGTCTGCTCGTGCTGCTGCCGCTTGCGGCGGTTGTCGGCAAGGCCTTCGGATCCGGTTGGCACGACTTCTGGTCGTCGATCACGTCCTCGACAACCGCCGATGCGTTGAAGCTCACGGTCGGGCTCGCGGTCGCGGTCTCGCTCGTGAATGCAGTGATGGGGACGCTGGTCGCCTGGGTGCTCGTACGCGACCGGCCCCGCGGCGCCGGGATCTTCGAGCTGGTCATCGACATCCCGTTCGCGCTGCCGACGATCGTCGCCGGCGTCGTCACCTTGGCGATCTACGGGAGCAAGGGCATCGGGCCAAACCTGTTCGGCACCCGCCTCGGGATCTTCGTCGCGCTGCTGTTTGTCACGCTGCCGTTCACGGTGCGGACGGTGCAGCCGGTGTTGGTCGACCTCGACCGCGATGCCGAGCAAGCGGCCGCCTCCCTCGGCGCCCGACCGCAGACGGTGTTCCGGCGGATCGTGTTCCCGCAGATCCTGCCGGCGGTCGTGTCGGGCGCGACGCTCTCCTTCGCGCGGGCCCTCGGTGAGTTCGGTTCGCTCGTCCTGATTGCGAGCAACATCCCGCACAAGACGCTGATCGCGTCCGCCCTCATCTACGGCAAGTTGCAGGAGACCACCGCCAGCGCCGAACAGCAGGCGGCCGCGATCGCAACGGTGTTGTTGGTGGCGAGCGCCGTCGTGCTGGTCGTTCTGGACCTCATCCAGCGCAGGATTGCCCGTCGTGGCTGACTCTGCCCTCATCGGCACGCCGGCCGGCACGCTGCGGCGGGACGGCCCCAGTCGCGCCCGCCGTCGCGAGCGCGCCTCGGCGACGACGCTCGGACTCCGGACGGTCGCGCTGTTCTATGTCACGATCCTCGTGCTCGTGCCGGTGTGCGTGCTGGCGTACCGCGCGTTGAAGCCGGGGTTGGGCGCGTTCTTCACATCGCTGAACGATCCCGCGGCGCAGCACGCGTTCCAGGTGACGGCGGTTGTGGCGCTGGTTTCGGTGCTGATCGACACGGTGTTCGGCGTCGCAGTCGCGATCCTGCTCGTCCGCTATCGCTTCCCCGGGCGGCGGTTGCTCAGCGCGCTGATCGACCTCCCGATCGCGGTGTCACCGATCGTCGTCGGGCTCGCGCTGGTGCTCGTCTACAGCCCTACCGGGTGGTTCGGTCCGTTCGAGCAGTCGCACGGCATCGTCATCATCAACGCCAAGCCGGGCATGATCCTCGCCACCGTGTTCGTGTCGTTGCCGCTCGTCGCACGTGCCGTGATTCCGGTGCTCGAGCAGGTGGGCACCGAGCAGGATCAGGCAGCAGCGTCCCTCGGCGCGCACGCGTTCACCAGGTTCATCCGGATCACGCTGCCGACGATCCGCATCGCTCTTGCGTACGGAGTGGTGCTGGCACTCGCGCGCTGCATCGGTGAATACGGCGCGGTGTTGGTGATCTCCGGCAACATCTCCGGCCAGACGCAAACGGCGCCGCTGCTGATCGGCGACGACTTCCAGAACTTCGAGCAGGACCAGGGGTACGCGATCGCGTTCGTGCTGGTGCTGATCGCACTGGTGGCGATTCTCCTTGGCGCATTCATTCGACGCAGACAGAAGCGAGGGACCTGATGGGCATCCAAGTACGCGGCATCGGGAAGCGCTTCGGCGACTTCGTCGCGTTGGAGGACGTCGAGCTTTCGGTGCCCTCCGGAGCGCTGACCGCGCTGCTCGGACCAAGCGGCGGTGGCAAGTCGACGTTGCTGCGGATCATCGCCGGGCTGGAGCGGCCGGACACCGGCATGGTGGAGATCGACGGCTCCGACGCGACCACGCTGGCGCCACGTCACCGCGATGTCGGCTTCGTGTTCCAGCACTACGCCGCGTTCACGCATCTCAGCGTGTACAAGAACGTCGCGTTCGGCCTCGAGATCCGCAAGCAGCCCAAGGAGGAGATCCGCCGGCGGGTCCACGAAATGCTCGAACTCGTCCACCTCGAGCAGTTCGCCGACCGGCTGCCCGCGGAGCTTTCCGGTGGCCAGCGCCAGCGCATGGCCCTGGCTCGGGCACTTGCGATCAAACCGAAGGTCCTGCTGCTGGACGAGCCGTTCGGCGCCCTCGACGCCAAGGTGCGCAAGGAGCTTCGCGACTGGCTGCGCCGCCTGCACAAGGAAGTGCACGTGACGACCGTTTTCGTCACCCACGACCAGGAGGAGGCTCTTGAGGTCTCCGACCAGATCGTGGTGATCAACCAGGGCCAGGTCGAGCAGATCGGTACGCCGGACGAGCTCTACGACAAACCGGCCAACCCGTTCGTCATGTCCTTCCTCGGCCCGATCACGTCGCTGGACGGCCGGATGGTGCGCCCGCACGACGTCGAGGTCTTCTCGGCGCCCGTTCCAGGCGCCGTACCGGCCCGCGTAGCCCGGCTGCAGCGCATCGGGTTCGAGGTGCGCGCGGAGATGGACACCGCAGCAGACGAGAACACGATGGTCTACCTCACCCGGGGCCAGAGCGAGGCGATGAACCTCACCGAGGGTTCGCAAGTTTGGCTGCAGCCCGCCCCCAACAGCACGAACTTGGTGCCAGAGCGCGTGTCCTAGACGGGCCGTATGCCTGCGGCTTTGCAAGGATGGGCGCGTGCAAATTTCGGCGAAGACCGATTACGCGGTGCGTGCGCTGCTCAGTCTTGCCGCCCGCGAGCCGGAACTCGTCAAGATCGACGTGGTGGTGACCGAGCAAGGCATGCCACGCAAGTTCGTTGAGGCGATCCTGGGCGAGCTACGGCGGGCCGGCCTGGTGCGAAGCCAGCGCGGCGCGGACGGCGGCTATGCGCTCGCCCGGCCGGCCCGGGAGATCACCGTCGGAGCAGTGATGCGCGCAGTGGACGGTCCGCTGGCTGAGGTCCGCGGGCTGCGGCCGCATGAGACGACCTACGCCGGTGTCGCCGAACATCTACCCGAGGTGTGGGTGGCAGTGCGGGCGAGCCTGCGCCGCGTGCTGGACGAGACGAACCTCGCGCAGGTGCTCACCGGTTCGCTGCCGGCCCACGTGCGACGGCTCAACGACGCCCCTGACGCCTGGTTGCCACGCTGATCGGTTGATCGAGCGCGGGCTGGGCAGTAGGCGTAGCGTGCACCTTATGGGCGATATCGGGCGTGCCCAGCAGCGCTACGAAGTGCTGCCCGGTCAGCAGTTCGGGATCATGGACGCCGACGCGTGGACCGCTGACGCCGCAGCACCGGTGCGCGCGACGGTGCCTACCGCGACCGTGCCCACGCCGTCGCCGACGCCCGAGCCCTACCCGACCCCCGTCCCTGAGCCTGGGCCGATCCCAGGCCCGGAGCCCGCGCCGATCCCCGGTCCGGAGCCGGTGCCGACACCCGAGCCACCGCCGACCCCGACCCCGAACCCGGAGCCGAGCCAGGGCGGCCGCGAGGCTTAGGAGCGGCCGCGATGGCGGAGTTCTCAGGCAGCCAGCCCACCGATCCACTGCGCGATTTCGCAGGCACCCCACTGGTCGGCGAGATCGTCGGCCTGCGCACCTTCCGCATCGACGAGTCCGGACTGCTGCTGCCGCTGTACTCCGATGCCGCCTGGTACGACGGCCCCAACACGGCGATCTGCTCCCCACCTGCAGGCGGTCATCATCCGAACGTCCTGCATGAGGTGCCCGGAGATGACTGCGAATGCGGCTTCTATGCCTACGGCAGCGCTGCAGCCGCGGCTCAGAACCGGAATATGCGGCACGTCCGGGCGGTGGTGTCGTGCTGGGGCGGCGTGGTCGCGGGCACGAAAGGCGTGCGCGCGGCCCATGCCCGGATCGACGCGTTGTGGGTCAGCCCGGCGGCGCCTCCGTGGCTACGCCGCAGCGTGGCCGGACGCTACCCGTCGGCCCGGATCTATCGCGACGCCGACGCGATGCTCGCCGAGCACCCACTGACGCAGCTGCCGTGTTACCGGCTGCCTGCACGCAAACGCGCCCTGCCCGCAGCGGCCGCCACGGTCGCCGGGGCTGTGCTGCTGATCCTCGGTGTGATGCCGCTACGCATCTTGCAATCCAGTCCGTGGCTGTGGGCCGGCTGGCTCACTGCCGTCTGCCTCGCGGCGGCCTTCACGTGCTGGTTGTTGCTCGCTGCACACGGCGCCGGGCATCTTGCGGCGGCGTGCGTCGTGGCGGCTGTGTTGGCCTGGCTGGTCGCGCCGCTGTTCGGATTGTCGGGCTGGCTGCTGCGCATACCGCTGCTGCGTGGCGTCATCGTGGCGGGCGGCGGGTACCTGCTCGGTCTGCGTCGGCACCACTTCCCGGTGGTGAAGGCGCCGCGCGAGCGGGCGTTCTGCGGTGTCCGCCCCTGAGCGGCTGCTGACCCCATCCGTAGGATCGACGGGTGCCCTTGCCCAGCCCGGTGCCCCGCGCCATCACCCGACGGCTCGCGAACGCCACCGGCGGCGGCGTCATCACGCGCACCGTCCTGCCTGGTGGCCTGCGCGTCGTCACCGAATCTATGCCGGGCGTCCGCAGTGCAAGCGTAGGCATCTGGGTGCCAGTGGGCTCGCGCGACGAGACACCGGCGCTCGCCGGGGCCAGCCACTTCCTCGAGCACCTGCTGTTCAAGGGAACCGCAACGAGGTCCGGCCTCGACATCGCGAACGAGATGGACGCCGTCGGTGGCGAATTCAACGCGTTCACCGAGAAGGAGCACACCTGCTTCTACGCCACCGTGCTCGACCGCGACCTTCCGCTCGCCGTCGACATCGTGGCTGACGTCGTGCTCGATGCGACGGTCACCGGGCAGGATGTTGACATCGAGCGCGGGGTCGTCCTGGAAGAGATCGCTATGCGCGACGACGATCCGGCCGACCTCGTCCACGATGAGTTCGCGTTGACCCTGTTCGGTGATGTGCCGCTCGGCCGTTCCATCCTCGGTACCGAGGAGTCCATCCAGGCGCTTAACCGGCGACAGATCCACGGCTACTACCGCCGGCGTTACGCGCCGGAGTCGATGGTCGTCGCGGTGACCGGCAACGTGGAGCACCGCGAGGTGCTGCGCCTGGTGCGGCGCGCATTCGGCGATCGGCTCGACCCATCCCGTCCACCGCGCCCGCCGCGGGCCGGCGGCACAGGCGCCGCAGGACTGGTCCCGAGTGGGCGTGCCCGCGTCTGCCCGGACGACACCGAGCAGGCGAATCTGGTGGTCGGCTGTCACGGGCTGAACCGGCACGATCCGCGCCGGTTCGCAGCCGGAGTACTTTCCGCCGCGCTCGGCGGCGGCATGAGCTCGCGGCTGTTCCAACGTGTGCGTGAAGAGCGGGGACTGGCCTATTCGGTGTACTCGTTCACGAGCGGATATGCCGACGCGGGCGTGTTCGGCGTGTACGCGGGATGCCAGCCCGGGAAGGCGGACGAGGTGCTCTCCCTCGTCCTGGACGAGTTGAACGTTGCGGCCTCAGGTGGCCTCACCGAGGCCGAGGTCGAGCGCGGCAAGGGCCAGATGCGCGGTGCGACGGTTCTCGGCCTCGAGGACGCGGGCTCGCGGATGACGCGCATCGGCAAGAGCGAGATCATCTATGGCGAGGTGCTCGGTGTTGACGAGTTGCTGGCCCGCATCGACACCGTGACACCGGCCGACGTGGCCGAACTCGCAAGTGACCTGCTGCGGCGGCCGCGCTGCCTCGCAGTGGTCGGCCCCTTCGGCGCACATGACTTCGACGGCGCCCTATGACGAACGGGAGTGACGAGGATGAGTGAGCCGATCAGGGTCGGAGTCCTGGGCGCCCGTGGGCGGATGGGCCAGCAGGTGTGTAAGGCCGTCGATGCCGCCGACGACCTCGAGGTCGTGGCAATGGTCGACGCGGGCGACTGGCTGTTCAGCGTGGCCGACGCGGGCTCGCAGGTGCTCGTCGACTTCACGCACCCCGATGTCGTCATGGACAACATCCGCTTCGCCATCGATCAAGGCATCCACGCCGTGGTGGGCACCACCGGGTTCACGCAGGAGCGGCTCGAGACAGTGCGTCAATGGCTCGACGACGCGCCGCAGCCAGTCGGAGTGCTGATCGCGCCGAACTTCGGCATCGGCGCGGTGCTGTCGATGAAGTTCGCTCAGCTCGCCGCGCGCTATTACCAATCCGCGGAGGTTGTCGAACTTCATCATCCGACCAAGGCGGACGCGCCGAGCGGCACCGCGGTGCGCACCGCGGAGTTGATCGCGCAGGCACGCAAGAACGCCGGCCTGGGCGGCCAGCCGGACGCAACGACGCAGGCTCGCGACGGGGCACGCGGGGCGGACGTGGACGGCGTACGCGTTCATGCACTGCGCATCGCCGGCATGGTCGCGCACCAGGAGATCGTCTTCGGCGCCGACGGCGAGACGCTGACGATCCGCCACGACTCGCTCGACCGAGTCTCCTTCATGCCGGGTGTACTGCTCGCAGTGCGCAACGTCGCATCGCGACCCGGACTCACCGTCGGGCTGGAATCGTTGCTGGATCTCTAAGCCGGACTGCCTCTGAATCAGCCGCGTCCGACGTGGGTGTGCAGCCAGTCGACCAGTGGCGCGAGCGCGCGGAAGGCCTTCGTGATCTCCGTCTGCGCGCGCTTGGTGCTCAGCCACGACGGACACCCGATCTCGCGGTGCGCCGTCAGGCTCTTGTACCGAAGCAGCTCGGCACGCGGGTGGTCTTTCTCATAGCCGCTAGGCACGCGGGTGAGCTGCTGCCCGCCGAGCTCGAATTTCGCCTTGCTGACCGCGGCAACCGCCCGCTCGAGCGCCGGGCCGGACACGTCGTCGGCAACGGCTCGGCGTAACCGCTCGACCTGCGCCGAGGACGTCTCCCAATAGCCGCCGGCGACGAACAGCCCGGCGGCGGAGATGTGCAAGTATCGCGCGCTCTCGCCGAACCATGCGCCTTGGTGGGTCTTGTACGGCGTCTTGTCCTTCGCGAACCGCACGTCGCGGTAGGGCCTGAACATCTTGCCGGGTCCGAACTCCGGCTCGAGCGCGGCGCAGAGCTCGTCGAGCGGCGCCTTTACCGCCTCGTCGTACACCTGCTTGTGCGCCGTCCAGTACGACTTGGTGTTGTCCGCTTCGAGGTCCTCGTAGAAGTCGAGCGCCGCGATCGGGATGCCGGTGAACACCCAGCCACCCTAATTCGCGCGCTGAACGCGACGGCGTTCAGCCTTCCGGCGTGAGCACGGTGTGCAACCTGATCTCGCGCAGCTCGCCCGCCCCCGTGTCCAGGCCGCGTGCGAGTCCGTCCGTCGCCCAACCGGCCGAGACCAGAAAGCCTCGCGTGGTGGTGTCGGCCTCGGGAATCCAGGCGACCGCGCGCGTCATGCCGTCGGCCCGGGCGTGATCGATCGCGGCCGCAAGCAGGCGCGAGCCGTGCCCGCGTCGACCCCAGCGTGGCTCGACCAGGATCACCGCCAGCCCGAGCGTGGTCGCGGGGTCCGGGTCGTCAGCCTCGAGGTCCTCGGCCGGCCCGAACGCAGTGAAGCCGACCCGCGATTGCCGTTCGAGTGCGACGAGCACGTGATGACGCGGCGACGGCGGTTCGGTGATAGCTGCGGCCCAACTCGCCGCAGCAGCTTGCGTCGAAAGCCCGTCGAGAACCGCCTGCGGCAGCACCTTCCCGTAGGCGGTGCGCCACGTATCGACCTGGATCCGGCCGAGCTCGGCGGCGTCGTCCGCGACGGCCGGGCGGACGCTGACATCTGCCACCCGGCCACCCTATGCAGGCATCAGCGCGATCGGACGACCGCGTCCGGGTCCATGTCGTCGGGCTCACGCAGCGCCGCCGCAAGAGCGGCAGCCACGGCTACCACGATCACGCCGACGATCGTGAACGTCACGCCGGCCGCGGTCGCGTCGTTCTGCGCCGCCTTGGCGACAAGTAGTCCGATCCCGAGCGCCACACCGCCGGCCCCGAGGAAGCAGGTGACCCGGCGCCCGAAGCGGCCCCCGTACCACGAGACGAACAGGCCGATAACGATCGTGATGATGCCTGCGCCGACCAAATGGAGATCGGGGCTCCAGGCGATGACGCCCGTGACAGTGGCGTTGAACGCTGGATACAGCAGCCCCGTCGCCGGGCCATGCCGACCTGTCCGGTCGAGGACGACGGCGATCAGGTAGTAACCCATCCCGAAGATCAACCCCACGGCGGCGACTGCCCCGGTTCCGGCGAAGCGCGGAGTGATGCCGCCGGCGCTGCCGAGGATCTGCAGCGGCGTTGTCGGGCTCGAGTCGGACTTCAACACGACGTAGATCAGAAAGCCGTACGCGATGAGGAAGACGAAGAAGGTATGACCGCGCATGCCTGGTACGGCAACGTAGGAAGCCACCCAGAAGACGACCGAGACCCAGAAGATCACGTCGAAGTTCAGGGGCAGGCCGTCGGACAAGTTCGTGACGTCGAGCGTCGCGAACCCGAGCGCCAGCGGAACGCCGATACCTCCCGCGACCACACCGGCCGTCGCGAGCGGACCGCGCCGCGTCGCGATCGCGAGGAGGTAGCCCAGCACCGCCACTACCGCCGCCAGCGCCGCACCGAGCAGGTTCCGGTTCGTCGATAGGGAATCGGCGTGCGAGAAGTAGTTGCCACCCCAGACGAGGATGCCGAGCAGCGTCAGGCCCGCGCCCGCACCGGCAAGCGCAGTTCCGAAGCGTGGCTCCGGACGGCGCGCGAGCCGCTCGCCGAAGCGCCCGCCGGCGCTGGGTGGAGGCGGTGGGCTGCCCCACGCCGCCGGTGCACTCGGCGGTGCCGGTGGGGGTGGCGGTGGTTGCTGGTACGGCGGCGTGAACTCGGGATAGCGCGGGCGAGGCGGCGGCGGCGCTCCGAAGTCGGTCATGGCGGCACAGCCTAGATCCACAAGGCCCTCGCGTCGCGGAGGCGATGTGGATAGCGCGGGTCGTCAGTCGCCGGAGTCGGCGCCCGCTTCGGCGAAAGCCTCGGCCTCGTCCTTCTCCCGCCGCCGTTTGCGCAGGTGCAGGACGACGTAGATGGCCGCGACCACGGCCAGGATCCCGAGCGGCGCCCAGGTCAGCGTCTTGCCGACCACGTTCAACGAAGTGGAGAACGCGTAGCCGAGCAGGACGCAACCCGGCGCCCAGATGAGCCCGCCTGCCGCGTTCCACACGATGAAGGTGCGATACGGCATGCCGCTCATCCCGGCCATCGAGGGAACGAGGGCACGGAAGAGGGCGGTGAGCCGCCCGAGCAGGACGGCCTTCCCGCCATGACGCAACAGGAAGCCGTCCACCATCGCCCAGCGGTGCTCCCCAACCCAACGGCCCAGGCCGGAACGGCGCAGCCGAGGGCCGAAATGCTTGCCGAACTCGTAGCCCACCGAATCGCCGGCGATCGCGCACACCGCGGCGATGACGATCATCAGCCAGAGGTTGAGCGTGCCGTGCTGGACGAACACCCCAGCCACGAGCAATGCGGTCTCTCCGGGCAACACCATCCCCACGAGGATCGCGGCTTCGGCGAAGCACAGCCCGCCGGCGATGACGTACAGCCATGCGCCGACCGCGTTGCCGATGTGCTCGACGAGATGCTCGAACATGCGTGCATGCTGCCATGGTCAGCTGTCGGTCGGCTTACCGATGTCGGTACGGGTCCCTAATGTCAGCGTTGATGTCGAACACATTCCCGAGACTCAGCGCCGGGCAGGCGCGCCGAATCGCGCTTGCTGCTCAGGGCTTCACCGATCCGCAACCGTCCGGGCGAGTGTCCGCTCGGCACATCCGCAAGGTGCTCGATCGGGTACTGATCCTGCAGATCGACTCCGTCAACGTGTTCTCCCGAGCGCACTACCTGCCTGTCTTCGCCCGGCTCGGCCCGTACCCGCGTGGCTTGCTTGATCAGCTCACCGGTTACGTGCCGAAGCCGCGGGGCGCCGAGTTGTTCGAGTACTGGGCGCACGCCGCGTCGTTGATCCCGATCGACATGCAGCCGCTACTCCGGTGGCGCATGCAGCGCGCGCACACCGAGCCTTGGCCGGGCATCCGGCGCATTGCCAAGGACAACCCGGCACTGCTCGAGGACGTCATCGCACTCATCACCGAGCAGGGACCGATCACTGCTGGCGACACCGGCATCCCTCGGCCCGCCCCGCGGCCCGGACACATGTGGAACTGGCACGACGGCAAGATCGCGCTCGAATACCTGTTCTACGAAGGACGTGTCACCACGGCCAAGCGGGTCAACTTCGAGCGCTACTACGACCTGACCGAACGCGTGCTGCCTGCCGACGTGCTCGCGGCGCCGACACCGACGGAGTCCGACGCCAAGCGCGAGCTGATCCGTAGAACGGCGCGCGCGTTGGGCGTGGCGACGCTCGCGGACCTGCGCGACTACTTCCGCATCTCGCATGCCAGCTGCAAGGCGGCGGTAGCCGACCTTGTCGACTCGGGCGAGCTGCTGCCCGTGCAGGTCGACGGCTGGGACGCACCCGCCTACCTTTGGCACGCCGCGCGCAAGCCACGTGGTGTCGCGGCGCGAGCGTTGCTGTCGCCCTTCGATTCGCTGATCTGGTTTCGTGAGCGCACGGAGCGGCTGTTCGGCTTCCACTACCGCATCGAGATCTACACGCCCGAGGCGAAACGGCAGTACGGGTACTACGTACTGCCGTTTCTCCTCGGGGACGTGCTGGTCGGTCGGGTCGACCTCAAGGCCGACCGGCAGGCCGGCGTGCTCCGGGTCCAGAGCGCGTGGATCGAACTCGGGCACGACCCGCATTACGTGGCGGGGGAGTTGGCCGAGCACCTGACCTCCACCGCGGCTTGGCTTGGGCTGGACGAGGTGGCGGTTGCGCCGCGAGGTGATCTCGCCAAGGAACTCGCGGCAGCGCTCTAGCGAGCTTCAGGCGGCGCGGAACAGCCGCACGTCCCCTGAACCGGTACGCGCCCGAACCGTGATAGCTCCGTTCGCCGACTTCGGTTCGTCCTCGATGGGCAGATCGGAACGGACGTGACCCGAGCCGGTGTGCACATCGAGCTTCGCGGTGAGTCCGGTTGGCAATCCCACCTCGAGACCGCCGGAGCCGCTCACCACGTCGACGTCCCCGTGCACCTTGCCGAGGGTCGCGTTCCCGGAGCCGCAGCGTGAGCGGACCGCGCCATGGGCGACCCGCACGCGCAGGTCCCCGCTGCCGCATCCGGAGTTGACATCGCCGTCGACCTCGCCGAGCTGCGTACTCCCCGAGCCCGAGCGCAGCTCGACCGAGCCGGTCACCCGGACGACCTTCGCCTCGCCGCTGCCGAACCGCAGCCGCAAGTCGCCGTCCACATCGCGGACACCGGCTTCGGCCGAGCCGAACGCGAGGTCGGCGTCGCCGACGCGGCCGAGGATCCTGATGGGCGCGGTGAAGGTCGCGATCTTGACCGGCGTGCCGCTGGGAACACGCACGCGCACGTCGAGCGCCTGCCCGGACCGGAAGCCGCCGAACATCGCGAAGTCGAAGATGCCGCCCTGTCGCGGTGCGTTCACCACGAGGGTCGACCCCCGCATTTCGACGACGGTGGTAGCAAGCAGGTCCGCGCTCTTCTTCTCCGCATTGATGTGGACGCTCGCCTCGGTGAGGTTGTCCACCGGTTCGACCGTCACCGAACCGTGTGCGATGCGCACCTGCAGGCTCATCGGGCCGGTGACGGGGAAGGACTTGTCCAGAGTCGTGTCGTTCATCGCATGCTCCTCAGCGTGTTCAGCCATTGATCCAGCCGGTGATGTGGTGCTGATCGTCGCGGCGCCCGCGACCGCGCCCGCCCCGGGTGGGCGGTCCGAAGTTGAAGGGGAATCCGGGGCCGAACGGCCCGAAGGGGGACGGGCGCAGGGCGGCCTGGGCGGCCCGCACCAGCCAGGTGTTGACGGACACGCCCTCCTGCTCGGCGGCCGAATCGATGTCCGCCTTCAGGGTCTCGCTCAGTCGCAGCGAGATGCGTGCGCTGGCTTCGCCGTCGTCGCGCCGCGGCTCCTCGGCCTCGGGCGCCGGGTGCGGCACATGGACATCCACCGCCACCTCGTCACCGTCGAGACGCACCGTCACGACGGGGGAGCCGGGGAAGTCCAGTAAGGCGGCGGTGATGTCGTCCGCCGCTCCGGACAGCGCGTTGAGCACGGCGAGCCGGACGGCCGGAGCCGCCGCGGTCGCCAGCCTGTCGGCGATTTCGCGGGTGCGGTCGTCGCCGAGGGCCGCTGCGGCACGCAGTTGTTCTTGTACTTGTTCCAGGTGAGGTTGCAGCTGCATGACGTCACTATGACATCACGTATGCCGTCATCGCAATGGCAAATGCTGCTCGCCTTCGGAAGCCGGATCAGCGCGCCGCGCCGACGTGGTCGGTGCCGCCGGTTAGGCTCAGGGCCCAACCGAGTACCGCACGCAACGCGGTCGAGAGCAGGGAGCACGGCGTGCCCGAGATCGTCCCGCTGCAGGTCCAGGCCATCGCCTGGACGCATTTCGAAGCACCGGCGGACGTGCCTTGGGACACCGATGCCGACGGCGGCGAGGCGCTGGCAGAGTTCGCCGGCCGGGCCTGTTACCAGTCCTGGAAAAAGCCGAATCCGGCCACGGCCACCAACGCGGGCTACCTGCGGCACATCCTCGAGGTCGGTCACCTGTCGGTGCTCGAGCACGGGTCGGTGACGTTCTACCTTTCCGGTATCTCGCGTTCGCTCACCCACGAGCTGATCCGGCACCGGCACTTCAGCTACTCGCAGTTGTCGCAGCGTTACGTGCCCGAGCGGAACGCCGCGATGGTCGAGCCGGATGTCATCGCCGAAGACCCCGAGCTGCATGCCAGGTTCGTCCAGGCGTCTGAGGCCGCGGTGCAGGCTTACACCGAGCTGCTCGAAGGGCTGGAGAAGAAGTTCGCTGACGTCGAGCACGCCACCCTGCGCCGCAAGCAGGCGCGCCAAGCTGCGCGCGCCGTGCTGCCGAACGCCACCGAGACGCGCATCGTCGTGACTGGCAACTACCGCGCCTGGCGGCACTTCGTCGCGATGCGCGCCTCTGAGCACGCGGACGTCGAGATCCGCGAACTCGCCATCGCCTGTCTACGAGAGCTGCAGCGCATCGCGCCGAACGCCTTCGCGGATTTCGAAATCACCGCC
>DATFTS010000730.1:0-1719 GCA_035261645.1 Jatrophihabitans sp.
ATAGTGAGCAGAGCAAAGGTAGGGACCTGCACAACCCGAGCCCCAGACGTGGGCCGAAATCAGCGGCCCGGCGGCCGAGCGCACACCCACAGTGAGCAGAGCAAAGGGGCGCGAACACAACCTCCCCCGCAAAGCAGAAAACCGCGACCCGCCCACCCACAGTGAGCAGAGCAAAGCGGTTGGACAGCCCGTCCAGCTACCCTCCCGGCCATGGCAACGCTGCTGCTGGTCGAGGACGACGCAGCCATTCGCAGTGCGCTCACGCGCGCTCTGCGCGACCACGGGCATACGGTGTCCGCGGTCGGCTCGGGCATGCCCGCGCTCAGCGCTGCCGTGGAGCAGAAGCCCGACGTGGTGCTGCTGGATCTGGGCCTGCCGGACATCGACGGCGCCGACATCCTCTCCATGCTGCGGGCTATCAGCGACGTGCCGGTGATCGTCGCAACGGCACGCGACGACGAGGCGGAGATGGTGCGCCTGCTGGATCTCGGCGCTGACGACTACGTGATCAAGCCTTTCACGGCCGCGCAGCTGACGGCTCGCATTCGCGCCGTCCTGCGCCGGATGGGCAAGACGGACGAGGATCCGGTCATCGCCGTCGGCGGGCTCGTCATCGACACCCGCAGTTACGAGGTCGTGGTGGACGGACGGCCGGTGGAGCTGGCCCGCAAGGAGTTCGAGCTGTTGCTCGCGCTGGCCCGCCGCGCAGGAGAGGTCGTCAGCAAGCGCGACCTGCTCAGCGAGGTGTGGCAGCTGCCGTGGGGCGGTTCGGACCGCACCGTCGACGTGCACCTGTCCTGGCTGCGACGCAAGCTCGGCGAGAGCGCCGCGAGCCCGCGCTACCTCCACAGCGTGCGCGGCGTCGGCGTGCGATTGGTGGCGCCGGCGCAGTGAGAAGGCGCATTACGCTGCTCGTCGCCGCGACGACCACACTCGTCGTGGTCGCGTTCGCGGTGCCGCTTGCGGTGCTGATCCGGCACAACGTCTACTCCGATGCGCTGCGGTCACTCCAGAACGAGGCGGGACGGGTCGGCCTCTATCTGCGCGCCGGCGACACCACCCCGACCTCGGCACAGATCAGTGCGTACCTCGCCCAGCTCGGCAGCAGCCGGACAGTCAGCGTTCAACTGCCGGACGGCACCCTGCTGGGCACAGCCCCGCCGGGCGTGGTCACCGCAGTCCCACGCAACAATGACTCGAACGATCACGGGCACCATGGTCCTGGCGGCGGACCCGGTGGCGCCGACGACCACGGCGGGGGTCCACCGGCGACCACAACCCGCAGCGACCACGGCGGGCAGCTCGCCCAGCTGCAGGTGCCCAACCCGTCCGGCGGTAGCTACACGATCCGCGTCTACGCCACCGACGCTCAGCTGCACTCCGGCGAGACGTCGTGGTGGTGGCTGCTCGCCGGCGCCAGCCTTGGGCTATTAGTCATCGGCGTCACCGCCGCCGAACTGCTCACCCGGCGCATCGTCCGCCCGCTCGTCGAGACGGCGCATACCGCACGCGCGCTCGCGGCAGGCGACACCGCCGCGCGGGCACCCACGGACGGGCCGCGCGAGATCGCCGAGGTGGGCGCGTCGATCAACCGGCTCGCCGACCGCATCGACGAACTCATCGCCGAGGAACGCGAAACCGCCGCCGACCTCTCCCATCGGATGCGCACGCCACTGACCGCGCTACGGCTCGACGCCGAGTCGCTGCACGACCCGGGCG
>DATFTS010000731.1:0-1699 GCA_035261645.1 Jatrophihabitans sp.
CGGCCGCACCAGCGTGGCGGACGTGTGGGTCGTCGGCGACACCGCCGAGGTGCGCGGCGCGAAGGTCGCCGAGAGCGCGGGCGCGCTGGCCGGGGCGGACATCGTCGCGTCGCTGGGCCGGCCGCAACCCGATGTCAGCGCAGCAACCCGGCACCGAGCCCGTCACGAACGGTTCCAGCGCGCGCTGTGGAGCTTGTACCGCGGGCCCGCGCTGTTCAGCCAGCTTGCCGAGCCGGACACCGTCGTGTGCCGTTGCGAGAGCGTGCCGCTGCGCACGATCGACGCCGCGCTCGACGGCGTCGGCGCCGCGGGGGCACTCAAGCGACTGACCCGCGTCGGCATGGGCCGCTGTCAAGGAAGGTTCTGCGGCTTCGTCGTCGCAGATCGGGTGGCGTCGTGCACCGGCGTGCCCGTCGACGGCTTCGCCGGCTTCGCGCCGCAGCCGCCATTGCGCCCGACACCGGTCGCGGTGCTCGCGGCGGACGAGGACGTCAGCCGGCCGGAGTGAACCGGTCGAGGGCGAAGGGCGCCAGATCGCGATCGGGCTCCTTGCCCTGGACGAGGTCCGCGAGCAGTTGACCCATCAGCGGCCCGGCCGTGAGCCCCATGTGCGGAAACATGCCCACGAAGACCCCAGGGGTTGCCGTCTCCCCGATCAGCGGACGCAGGTCGGGCGTCGCGTTGCCCACGCCGGCCCATGCGCGAATGACTTGGACGTTGCCGAGCCACGGCGCCACCTGCATCGCCACCCGAAGGTTGCCGCGCATCGACTCGCTGCTGACCGTCGGGTGACCGGTCTCCGCGTCGACCGAAGCAGGCCAGCCGCCACCGATCAGCAACGTGCCGGTGCGCGCCTGCTTCAGCGTCAGCCGCCCGCCGGCGTAGTAGACGAGATGCGGGATCACCGGCGCCAGCGACTCTGTCGCGTGCACCTGCACCGGCTCGTCGGTGATCGACAACGCGGTGCCGAGCGCCGCGGCGAGTTCCGGCAACCGGGCGTTCGCGGTGAGCACCACTTTGTCGCAGCGCACGGTGGGCCCGGTGGTGGTCACGTCGAACCCGCCGCTGCGGCTGCGTACGTCCAGTACCTGAGTGCCGGTCAGCACGGTCGCGCCGTGCCGGCGGGCGGCGCGCGCGAACGCCGGGGCGGCCAGCAGTGGGTTCGTCTTGCCCTCTGCCGGGCAGTACTCGGCGGCGATCATCGTCGGCGAGAGGTACGGCGCCAGGCTGCGCAGCTCAGTGCCCGTCACGAGTTCAGCGGTGAATCCGTTCGCGGACTCGAACGCGACCTTCTCGGCCACCTGCGCGGCGTGCTCGTCAGTCGCCGCGACGAGCAGGCCACCTTTCGTCGACACCTCGAGGTCGGTTTCGAGTTCGTCCGCCAGGTTGCGCCAGATTGCGAGCGAGTCGACGAGCATGCGCAACGCCGGCAGGTAGTCGATCGCCCATCGCCTGCCGTTGACCCGATAGGGCTCGAACTGGAACTGGCCGTGCAGACTGCCGGCGTTCCGGCCGGACGCCTGCGTGTTGAGATCGTGTTGCTCGGCGAGCACGACGCGCAGACCGGCGCGCGCGAGGTAGTAGCTCGTGGCGCATCCGGTGATGCCGCCACCGACGACGAGAACATCACACTCGACGACGGGCCCAGCTGCCTTGCTGACCATCAAGACGCGCCCTTAGACTCCGATGACAGGTGTAC
>DATFTS010000732.1:0-6236 GCA_035261645.1 Jatrophihabitans sp.
ACCGTCGGCGGTGTCGGTCTCGGCTACCCGATGACCGGCCTGCTGGCCGACCGGTGGGGCGTGCACGCGCCGTTCTGGGCAGGGGTTGCGTTCACTACAGCGGCCTGGCTGGCGGCACTTCTCGTCGTGACGGACAACCCGACACGTCCCCGAACCCCGGTGGACCTGCTCGGCGCCGGAGTCCTCGCTGTCGCTCTCGTTTGCCTGCTGGTGGCGGCCAGCCAGGGCGAGCGCTGGGGCTGGCAGAGCAACTCAACGATCGAGCTGTTCGTGGCTGGTGCCGTGGTGACTGCTTTCTGGGTCAGGCACGAGTTGCGGCGCCGCCATCCGCTCGTCGACCTGCGCCTGCTGGGCCATCGCGGCGTGCTAGCCGCTCACGCCACCAGCATGTTCGCAGGATGCGGCATGTATCTGCTCCTGTCGCTCATCACGCGATTCGTTCAGACCCCGACAGCCGAGGGCTACGGGTTCGGAGCCTCGGTCGTGATGTCCGGGCTGATTCTCGTGCCCTTCTCGATCACCAGCGTGCTGTCCAACCGGTTGCTGAACGTGATATCGCGCCGAATCGGCAGTGCGTACGTCATGCCGCTCGGCGCCGTGATCTATGTGGGCTCGTTGATCTTGTTTGCGAGCGCACGTACGCACCTATGGGAGATGTTCGCCGTCATGGCGATCGCCGGACTGGGTGCGGGCTGCACCTTCGCCGCCATCCCGTCCCTGATCGTCCGGGCCGTGCCGGCTGACGAGACCGCCAGTTCGATGGCGCTGAACCAGGTCCTGCGGATCATCGGCTTCGCCGTCGGCTCGGCACTCAGTGCGACAGTGCTCGACGCGTACACGCCGGCCGGCATCGACTTGCCGCGGGAGGCGGGTTACGTCACGGGCTCGCTGATCGGCGCGGGGATCTGGCTCGGGGCGGCCGTCATCTGCTTGCTGGTGGGCAGCGGCCGACGTGTCGACCTAGACCCGCTCCGAGATTCTGTATACAGTGGCCGGACGTAGTTTTCGTCAATCGAGGAGATGCGATGGCTGGGCTGTTGGGTGAGCTGGAGTTCCGCGAGGCGCTCGAGAACGCGATGAAGGGGACGATGGCGCGCGACGCCTCGTTCAGCCGGGCCTGGGCCGCCGGCAAGCTGCAGCGGCACCACTTCGTCAAATGGGTCACGAACCATTACCACTACGTCGGTCCGTTCGGTGACTACCTGGGCCTGATGTACGCGAAGACTCCCGACACAGCCCGTGACGCCAAGGACTTCCTCCTTCAGAATCTCTACGAAGAGGAACTGGCCGACGACCGCCACACCGATCTGCTGATCCGCTTCGCCGAGGCATGCGGCGGCACCCGGGCCGACGTGATGGATCGCCGCAACGCCCTGCCGTCGACGCTCGGCATCCAGGGGTGGCTCTACTACATCTCCGCCAACGAACACTTTGCCGTCTCTACCGCGGCGACGATCGTCGGTCTCGAATCCCAGGTGCCGAGCATCTACCGCACCCAGTATCCCGTCCTGATCGACCCCAACGGGTACGGCTTCAGCGAGTGGGAGTGCGAGTTCTTCGATCTGCACATCACGTCTGACGAGGTGCACGGCGAGCGTGGCTACCAGATCGTGCTGAGGTACGCCGACACCCCGGAGCTGCAGCAGCGCTGCATCGAGATCGTGAAGGAAGCCGCGAACATGCGGTTCTTCTACACCAAGCAGCTCTATGAGTACTACGTCAAGCCTGACCTGGGCGAATGGGTCGAGGAGCCGGTTCTGTCCGGCGCCAGCGCCTGAGGCCACGGCTGTCACGGGAGGGCTGCGCATGCCGGAAGTGTTCTTCGAGACGAGTGGTCGCCGGGTCAGCTTTCCCGAGGGTGAAGAGGTCAACCTGCTGCGGTTGTCGCTGCGCCACGGCTGCGGAGTTCCGTGGCGTTGTGCCAGTGGCAACTGCGGCACGGACCGCCTGCTGATCGTCGAGGGCCGCGAGTACCTCAGCCCCATCCGTCGTCGGGAACGTGACCGGCTCGGCGAGCTTGCCGAGCAGGGGTACCGGCTCAGTTGCCAGACCTACACATCGGGCGACGTGACCGTGCGCTGGGATCCGAACCAGAAAGGGCTGGACGAGGAGTCGGTTGCCGGCCAACGCCTCAAGGCGCGTTGGCTCGGCGGCGGCGAGGATCCGGACTCGTCCGTGGTCGACCAGCACTGCTTGCTCGACGACCCGGCCACTGCGGACAAGGTTTGAGGTCGACAGGTCCGAGATGACGAGTCCAACGAATGCGGTGGCGGTAGGCACCGCCGCCGAGCTGGCGCGGGCCGGCACCCAGGTGGTCGAGGCGAACGGCGTGCAGGTCTTGCTGCTGTGGAACAACGGCGATCCGGTCGCCATGAACGACACCTGCATACACCGCGGCCGCAGCCTTTCCGACGGCGTCGTGTTCGCAGGTCGGCTCGTGTGCGCAGGACACCAGTGGGCCTTCGACTTGCACACCGGTTACTGCAGGGCCCGGGAGAAGTACCAGCCGGTCTACGCCCTCACGATCGAGGACGGCACGGTGTATGTGGATGTCTCGCCGGCGTCCGGCTCGGCCGAAGAGCCGGTCCGCGACACGGAACTTGCCCAGGAACGCTGACCCACGGTCGGCGACGGCGCCGACCGTGGGTCACTGTCGGGTGGCCACTGTCAGACGTCGACCGCAGCACGCCGTTGGCCCGCGGCGAGCATATGCGCGCGGGCGTCGACGATGTCGGTGTCCGTAGCGAGCAACAGTCGGCGGGCGGCCACCATCGCCTTCTGCCAATTGACCGTCATCGCGCCGACGAACCTGCCGTCGTGGTCGGAGTAGAGCGCACCGAATCGGCCCGCCGTGGCGTCGCCGATCAGCTCCGCGACGCAGCCGCCGCTTGTGCGACCCGCGATCTGGATGCGCCAGTCGTACTGATCGCTCCACACGTAATCGACGGGGTCGTAGGGACGCAGGTCGTCTGGGTGCAGCAGGTTGTGCCCCACCACCGCAGCCTGTTCCACGGCGTGCGTCCAGTGCTCGACCCGTCGATGCCGCGCCTCGCGCGGATGCCACCAGCGGGCCACGTCTCCCGCAGCGAAGATGTCGGTCTGCCCGGCCGCGCGGCAGTACTCGTCGCAGGTCACGCCGTCATCGAGCGCGAGGCCCGAGTCGGCCAGCCACTCGACGTTCGGCAATGCACCTATCCCGACGACGGCGACGTCGGCAACGACATCGCTACCGTCGGTCAGGGCGATCACCAAGCCGTCGCCGTGCGGGCGAACCTCATGCACGCCGACGCCCAAACGGGTTTCCACACCGTGCGCGCCGTGGACAGAGGTCAGCAACTCGCCGACCTCATCGCCGACGACGCGCGCCATAGGATTCGCAAGCGGGTCGACCATCGTCACATGGAGCCCTCGGTGCACCGCCGTTGCGGCGACCTCGCTGCCGATGAAACCCGCGCCGATGACGACGATGGACGAGGCGCGGGAGAGATCAGCGCTCAACGCGCGGCTGTGCGCCGCCGAGCGCAGTAGGTGCAGGCCCGGTGGCGCGCCCCACGGCGAGGGACGAGCTCGCGCACCGGTCGCCAGGACGACCTGGTCGTAACCGATCGAAGTGCCGTCGGCCAGCGTGACCAGCTTGGCGGCGACGTCGAGTGTGCTTGCCGGCACCCCGAGGCGCAGGTCAAGACCGAGGTCGTCCAGGTGAGCTGCGGACAGCAGCCGGGTGTCGTCCAGCGTCGACGCGCCGGCGAACACTGCCTTGGACAACGGCGGCTTGTCGTAGGGGAACTCCGGCTCGTCGCCGATCAGGATCACCTCGCCGCCGAAGCCTTCTCGACGCAAGGCCTGAACCGTGCGCACGCCGGCGACCGAGGCGCCGACGACGACGGTGCGACTCACTCCTCGACCAGCGCCAGCGCGGCGACAGGACAGTTCACAACCGCCTGCTCAACCTCGCTGCGCTCGTCCTCGCTGATCACCGGCCTGAGGACGACGACGAGACCTTCGTCGTCGAGGTCGAAGACCTCGCCCGCGTCCATGACGCAGTTCGCGTAACCCTGGCAGAGTCCCGCGTCCGCCTTCACGAGCGGCATTGCACCTCCTGGATGTCTTTGAGCGCCTCGTCCAGCCAACGCTGGCTGTAATCGTCCATGGGGCGGATGTGCAGGCGGTCGACGCCCAGCGCCCCGAGTGCGCGGACCTTCTCGATGACCTCGTCCGGCGTCGCAATGACGCGCAGCAGTTCGCGCTCGAGATCGTCCGAACCGCAGCCGGCGGCCTCGGCCAGTGACGTGCGTGCCGCGTCACGAGACGGCCGATCAGGCGCCACCTGCAGATTCACCGTCGCCGAAAAGCGCAGCCGGCGTCCGTGGCCGGCTTCCACGGCCGCTTCATCGGCGAGTCTGATGCGCGAGGCGAGATTGTCGACCGTGTTGCCGTGGTAGCCGGTGAAGTTCGGTCGGCAGCCGATGAGTGCCTCGGCGAGGTCGATGCGGTCGGCGACGGCTGCGGCGGCGGCGATCAGGCGCCGGCCGTGCGCGCCCATCATGATCTCTGGACGGTGCGGCGTCGCCGGCCACCTCGCGTCGCTGTGCGCTCGGAAGAAGCGCCCTTCGAAGTGGACACAGCCGTCGTTCTCGAACATGGCTCGGCAGACGGTCGCCGATTCGACGACCCGCGCAACCCGGTCGCCCGGGCCGCCGAGCGGTAGCCCCATCCCGTCGTGCTCGGCCCCCAGCCACCCGGTGCCCAGGCCCAGTTCGGCGCGGCCGCCGGAGACCCGGTCGAGGGTTGCGACCGCTTGCGCGATCTCGAACGGATGATGCATCGACGCCGCGATCATCGTCTGCGTCAGTCGGACGTACTCCGTTGCCCCGGCCGCGGCGGTGATCGTCACGAAGCAGTGAGCGACGGCGACAGGCTGGGCGGGCGGGATCGCGCTGAAGTAGTGATCGATCGCCCGCACTCCGTCGTAGCCGAGCGATTCGGCGCGCCGCGCGTCCGTAGCCGGGTCGAAACCCAGCGCCTTCCCGATGATGAGCACGTCAGGGCTCGCTACCGCGGCGGCACGGCGTCAGGAAGCGGCATGCCGACGGCTATCGGCGTGGACAGCACGAACTGCTGACGCGAGGACTCGATGTGTGCGCGGGCACTTGCGGCCGCAGCGTCGGACTCGCGCCGCTCGACCGCATCGACGATCTCGGCGTGTTCTGCCCACGCGCGCTCACCGCGGACCTGGGCCGAACGGGAGAACATCCAGGCAATGCGCTGTGAGTACTGCTTCATCAGCAGAACCAGCTGGCTGTTTCCGGACGCGGTCGCGAGCGCGACATGGAAGTCGTTGTTGAGCTTGCCCAGGTCGTCCCACTGGCCGGCGGCGATGCTGTTGCGTCCCTCTTCAAGGATGGCGCGCATTCGTGCGAGGTCGGCGTCAGTGCGCCGGGTTGCGGCAAGGCGGGCGGACAGGTCCTCGAGAGCAGTGCGCACCTCGTAGCACTCAAGCGCCTCGGCGGCGGTCGTCGTCGCGACCGAGGCGCCGCGCCGTGGCGAGACGACGACGAAGCCTTCCGACTCGAGCTGCCGGATGGCCGCCCGAACAGGCCCACGCGAAACACCGAGCTCCGCGGCGATCGCGAGCTCGACGAGCCGCACGCCGGGCGGCAGTTCGCCGGAGAGAATCCGGCGTCGAATCTCATCACGCACCACTCCGTCCAGCGAGCGGTACCGCGAGCCGATTGGCTCCGTTGCTGTCACGATGTCACCCTCCAGTTGCCTACTGCATACAGTAATCGACAGTTGGCGTCTAGATCGGAGTGGGCGCGGACGCGCCGTCATCGCCGCCTAAGCCCAGCAAATCAGGGGATTTTCCCGAATCGTGGTGGCCACGCGTCGAGATAACAACCAGCCCGTCTGGATTGCCTATTGTACACAGTCCGCAGATCGTATAGCTTCGCCGAAATGCTGAACCAGAGCGAGGGGCGGTCTCAGGCGGTGCGGACGCGGACGGTTGAGCTGAGCCGATGCTCAGTCGGACGGGTTCGCCGCCACGTGGGACTCCAGCTGGCCGACGACCTCATCGAGGTGCCGAGTCGTCAGCACCGCGGCGAGTTCGACATCGCGCCGAACGATGGCGTCGCGGATCGCCTGGTGGTCGTCCCAACCGACCGCCCCTCGGTGGTGGACGAGCACGGAGAACACCAGTTCGGCACGCTGCCGCAACGGGTTCATCGCCACCGTGG
>DATFTS010000733.1:0-3892 GCA_035261645.1 Jatrophihabitans sp.
GTCGCGATGTCAGCCGCCGTCGCTCGCACTCTGCTCGTCGTTGGTGGGCCGCAATCCGTAGGCAGCCTCGCGCACGGCCAGATCGCTTTCGACGGCGGCACCCAATGCGCCGCCAATCGTGGCAAGTGACGTGACGACCCAGCCGATCCGGAAGTAGTCGCTGACTGCGAAGGGGTGTTTCAGCTGCGACGTCAAAACCTCCCCCGGAATCAACGCTGCACCACACGCCACGGTGATGATCAGCAGCGCGGCGAAGAGCGTCAGCACGCCAAGGACCACCGTGGTCACCGTCGCAATGTTGATCAGGGTTACCGGGTTACGCAGCGACAGAGGTGCGCCGCGGTCCCATAGGCCGTGGGCGACGATGAGGGTCAGGGCTATCGCGATCAGGGAGCCCACCGCAACGATGAGCAGCCGCGACCACGTCATGGCGTGAGCGACCTGCCAGATCGCGGGCGAGCACAGACCGAACGCCCCGACTCCAAGCGCTGCAACCAGCGCGCGAGACAGCCCCGTGATGAACCGCCATGGTCGGTTGCTGCGCACAAGACCGAGCAGCAGCCGCAAGGTTCCGGCCGCCGGGGCAGCGATATAGCGGACGGTGGCTTCATCCGGCGTGTCCACATGACCGAGCGGCGACGCGACCTGGCGCACATCCGGCAGCCGCGGCCACGCACGGCGCCCACCTTTTGAGCCCGCTCGCCGGGCAACGTCGCGCTGCAGCAGCGTGTCGATCACGCGCATCGTGGCTTGCAGGGCGCGTTCATCGAGGTCGACGGGGCCAAGGGCAGGCAGCGAAACGAGCCCCACACCGAGCACGACGCTGGCCTGGGCCGTCAGCGTGCGGCGCCCTGCGTGCAACGGCAGATCCGTAAGGCAGATCGCCAGCTGCCAACCTTCGCGCCGGATCTGTTCGCGCGCCAACTGGACGAGATCAACGCCGACTCCGGGTGTCCCGAGTAGCGGCTCGGCGCGGAGCACGACGTGCCACTCGAACTCCGGATGCCGCTGCGCGAGGCGCGCTGGCAACTGCCTAGCGAGATGGTCCGCGACCTGCTGGCTGAGTCCAGGTGCTGTCAGCAGACCGACCACCATCCGCTGCCGCTCCGAGGACCCGGCGGCGGGAGCATCGACCGGTTCGTCAACCATTCCGCTATCGCCTCCAACCGCGGAAAGCGGCACCGGGCCGCCTCAGCGCGGTCGCAGGTCACGTTGACCGGGCGCTGTCGGCGGGCAGGTGTGATGCGCACTCGGCGCATGGTCGGCGTTTCGCAGGCCGCTGTCGGCCCTGTCTTTCGACCGAGATCTTGTTGCAGTTCAGCGGGCACAACCCGCCAACTGCAACAAGATCTGACGTTACGGGATGGGCACCCCTCGGATGACGACCGGGCCAAGCGTGTAATCCAGTTCGGTCGACTGGCTGACACCGGACGGGGTGAGCGTGTCCACCACCTTCGGCACGGCGTTCGGGTCGAACGTGCAGTGCGGGTCCGAGCTCGGCGCGGCGCACACGCCGAACGTGAAGCCGCCGGGAGTCTTCGTGAACGCACGCGCCTGGTCCGAGCTGAACCCGTCCTGGCCGGTCAGCGTGACTGCGAAGGCCCAGCCCGTACTGGGCGTGCCACCCAGCGCCGACTTGCTCACCGAGAAGGTGATGTAGCGCGAGATCGCGTTGGCGCTGATCGAGATCGTGCCGACGGTGTTGCCGGCGGGGTCGACGAAGCGTTGGCCGAAGCCCTGCACCTCCAGCAGCCGGTTCCACGCGTCGGCGCCGGCGATCTGATAGTTACGGCTCGAGAACGAAGCCGAGGTCGACGTGGGAGACGCGCCGGGTTGGTGCACGTACACGTCCACCAGTTGCGCACCCAGCGGGCTGCCGAAGGTCGGCGACAGGTTGGCGGTCTGCACCCGGAACGTCACGGTCGCGCCGGTGTCGTACACCTGGAAATCGGTCAGGTCGAACGCGCCGGCGTGGAAGTCCGACGCGGTCGGGTAGGCGTAGTTTCCTGGGCCGTTGTCATCGCCGGTGGGGTCGGTTACGTCGAGCAGCCTCGTGCCGTTGACGACGTCGTTGACGACAGTGCGGACGTCCTGGGCGGTGCCGCCGTCAGGAGCCGTGGCTGCAACCACCAGCACGTTCGTGCCCGCCTGAAGCGGCGCGGCGACAGACCAACTACCCGACCCGTCCGCAGTCGTCGACGTCACCGTCGTGGCGCTGTTCTGATCGGTACCGACGTTCGCCACGTCGATCTTCGCGCCGGGAACCGACGTCCCTGTGACGGCAACGGTGCTACCGCTCGCCGCGGTCTGGTCGCCGGGCGCAGTTACCGTCAGCGACGTGCCGCGCTGCTCGTGGGTTACGTAGCGCTCGGTCGTGATCGTCGGGGTCTCGAGGCTGCGTCCGGCACCGAGATCGGCGGTGAGGCGGACCAAGGACGCCGAGCCCCAGGTCAGCGGCGAGGCGGAGCCGGCCGGCTTGCCGTTGACAAATCCGATCGATGCCGTCGTCGGGTCGCTGCCGTACGGGGCGGCGGCGAGGTTGGGCGCGTCCCAGACCTGCTCAGGCACCAGCCCGGGGCCGGAGGTCTCGCTGATCATCGAGACCAGCAATCGTCCTGCCGTCGCCGCGCCGCCCGTGCTGAGGTCCTGCTGCGCCCGCTCGGCGGTGAGCACGGGCCATACGTGCCCGGTCCCGTTGCCCGTCGGCGGCCACGGCCTGCCGACGAGACCGCACTTACCCGCATCGGAGCAGTCGCCGTAGCCGTCGTTGTTGTAACGCAGCCAACCTGGACCACTGGCGGTGTCGTGCTCGATCGTGGCGTCAACGACACCGAGCGAGCGCTGCACGTCGGCGTCGGACGCGCTCAACTCGCCGAGCCGAACGAGTTCGAGGAAGCCGGCGTCGATGACCGTGCGCTGGTCGAGCGAAGGGCCGCCGTTGCCGATTCCGTAACTGATGGCTGCGTTCGGGTCGCCGGTCTTGGAGAGCCGGATGAAGTACGGCTGGCTCGACAGCGGGCCGTTGGTGGTGATCGTCCAGCCCTTGACCGAGCGTTGGTACTGGTCGGCGGTGGCGAGCCATACCCGTGCGTCGGCGTTCTCGCCGCGAGACTGCGCTATGCGCCCGGCGGCCACCAGGCCGGCGATCTCAGCCGCAATCGTCGACGGCGAGTAACCGCCCTGTTCCTCCCAGCGCTCCGGCCCGAAGCTCGGACCGTGGCTGATCAGGAAGTCGGCCGCCGCCTGGATGTGCGGCCACAGCTGGTCATCCGACGACAGACCCGACTGGTAGGCCATCAGGATCGGGAAGGCGACCTCGTCCAGCTGGGTGTTGAACGAGTCTGGCGCGGTCTTGCCGTTCACCAGCGAGTTGCGCGGCATCGAACCGTCCGGCAACTGCTGGCGCAGGAAGAGGAACCGGGTTGCGTCCCGAGCCGTAGCCAGGTCCCCGTCGGTCAGTAGGGCCGTCCACGCCTCGTACAAGTCGCGCGCGAACACCTCGCGGTACGAGCCGAAGTAGGTGTTGCCCGGGTCGCCGGCCGACACTGCCTGACCCCAGGGCGAGGCGAGTGAAGCGACGATCGCTCCTGGGAAGGTCTTGTCTTCGCTGGCCTTCACCACATTCGCAGCGGCGTAGTACTGCTGCGCGGCGGCCGCGCTCTGATCTGCATTCAGGCCCGCAATCGTGCTTGACGGCGGCCGCAGCCCATGATCGTAATCACGCCAGCCGGCCTGGTAGGCGGACGTCAGCCGGCCCCAGCTCGTCGCGAGGGTCGCGCCCGCGGTGGCCACTGCGCCGGCTTGGGTGGTGCCGAAGCCGAGCGCCAACGTCATGTCCGTCGGCGCGGCGTTGCCGTGCCCGGCGATCGCAGCGGTCTGCTCCACGTTGCCG
>DATFTS010000734.1:0-6219 GCA_035261645.1 Jatrophihabitans sp.
CCCCAGGCAGTGGTCGTCCGGGTCCTGGACGACAGCCCCACACTGCCGCGGCGCCGATCGACCAACGAGACCGACAACAGCGGTCGCGGCTTGTACATCGTCGCGGCCATCGCCCGGGATTGGGGCGTGCGCCGGACGAACGGCGGCAAGCAGGTGTGGGCACGGATTCCGACTGCCAGGCCGGCCACAGCGTCAGCTGGGCAGGCCGCGCAACACGCGTAGCGCAACGGACAGCGTCGCAAGGTCGACCACATCGCGGTCGAGTGCGGCACGGACCGTCGACCGCGCCCGCTCCACCCGCTCGACGTTCTGCTCCACCCACGCATCGATACGTTCGTCCGGACCGAGTTTGTCGTCCGTGCCCTGCAGCACGGCGGTCGTGATCGCCGACAGCGCCGCATAGACGTCGTGCCGGGCGGCCGAGCGGGCCAGCGTAGACCAGCGGTCGTCGCGCGGCAGTGCCGTGACCCGAGTCAGCAGCTCGTCGATACTCAGTCGTTCCGAGATCGCATAATGCAACTCTGCGACGATGTTCGGATCGTGCCCGGTGACGTGCGAGATCTCGACGACGTCGAGGAGCAGGAACGCGCTCAGCAACTCGGCCACCCGCAGCGCCAGCGCACGCGGCAGTCCAAGGGCGACCAGATTGTCGGTGTCGTCGAAGAGCGTCTGCCGCTCGGCGCCGCGCATGAGGTCGGGGCAGCTGCGCCCGAGGAACGCCACCACCGGCCGGTACCGGTCGATCTCGGCCACGACGTCGGTGATCGGGAACCGGACGTCGACCAGCCAGCGAGTGGCACGGTCGATCAGGCGACGGATCTCGTGGTAGGCCGCGTGCTGGGCAGCCGTCGGCACCTGATTGTCCAGCGCCTCGATCGCCGACCATAGCGACGGCAGGTCGAACACGGCGCGCACGACGCTGTAGGCGCGGGTGATTTCGGCGATGTCCGCCCCGGTCTCTTCAACGGCACGGTGGACGAACGTCGTGCCGCTGCGGTTGATCATGTCGTTCACGACGACGGTGGTGATGATCTCGCGATGCAACGGGTGTTGCGGCAGCTCGTCGGCGAAGCGTTGCGCGACCTGCTCGGGGAAGTACTCGGCGAGTACGCGGTGGAACCACGGGTCGTCGGGCAGCGTCGAATCCTCGATCTTGTGCGTCAGCATCAGCTTGGAGTACGCGATCAGCACTGCGTTCTCGGGTGAGAACAGCCCGACGCCCTCGGCTTCGCGGCGGGCGAGCTCGGCATCGTCCGGCAGGGATTCGAGCGTGCGATCCAACTCACCGGTCGCTTCGAGCTCCTGCATGAACCGCTGGTGCACCGTGACGAGCGCAGGGCTCAACTTGCGCGCCATACCAAGCAGGATGTTCTGCTCGTAGTTGTGCCGCAGGACGTGCGCGGCGACGTCTTCAGTCACCGACGCCAACAACTGGTTGCGCTCGTCGCGGGTGATCCGTCCCGCGGCGACCGCCGTGTCAAGCAGGATCTTGAGGTTGACCTCGTGGTCGGACGTGTCGACGCCGGCCGAGTTGTCGATCGCGTCGGTGTTGATGTGCCCGCCGCCGCGTGCGAACTCGATCCGGCCGAGCTGAGTGAACCCGAGGTTGCCGCCCTCACCGACAACGCGGCAACGCAGTTCGGCGCCGTTGACCCGCACCGCGTCATTCGCCTTGTCGCCCACGTCGGCGTGGCTCTCCGTGGACGCCTTCACGTACGTACCGATGCCGCCGTTCCAGAGCAGGTCGACCGGCGCCTGCAGGATCGCGTGGATCAGTTCGCTCGGCGTCAGCGTCGCCACACCGATCGGAATGCCCAGTGCGCTAGCCACTTGCTGGCTGATGGGGATCGCCTTCAGCGTGCGCGGGTAGACGCCGCCACCTTCGGAGATCTTGCCGCGGTCGTAATCCGCCCACGACGAGCGTGGCAGGTCGAACAGCCGCCGCCGCTCCGCGTATGAGGTCGTCGCCGATGGGTTTGGGTCGAGGAAGATGTGCCGGTGGTCGAACGCGGCCACCAGCCGGATGTGTTCGGAGAGCAGCATGCCGTTGCCGAACACGTCGCCCGACATGTCGCCGACCCCGACAACGGTGAAGTCCTCGGCCTGGCAGTTGATGCCCATCTCGCGGAAGTGGTACTTCACCGACTCCCACGCCCCGCGGGCGGTGATGCCCATCGCCTTGTGGTCGTAGCCCACCGAACCGCCGGAGGCGAAGGCGTCGCCCAGCCAGAACCCGTATTCGGTGGCGATGTCGTTGGCTATGTCGCTGAACGTCGCAGTGCCCTTGTCGGCCGCGACAACAAGGTACGGGTCGTCGGCGTCGTAACGGCGCGTCTGAGGCGGCGGCACGACCCGCTGCGTCCCGTCCGGGTCGGTGACGCGGTTGTCGGTGAGATCGAGCAGCGAGGAGATGAAGGTGCGGTAACAAGCGATGCCTTCGGCCAGCCAGGCGTCACGGTCGAGGTTGGGATCAGGCAGGGCTTTGGCGACGAAGCCGCCCTTGGCGCCGGTGGGAACGATGACCGCGTTCTTCACCATCTGCGCCTTGACGAGGCCAAGGATCTCGGTGCGGAAATCCTCGCGCCGGTCCGACCAGCGCAGTCCGCCGCGGGCCACCGGGCCGAAGCGCAGGTGTACGCCTTCGACCCTCGGAGAGTAGACCCAGATCTCGAAGCGCGGCCGCGGCGCGGGCAGTTCGGATATGTGGCGCGGGTCGAGCTTCACCGCCACCGCAGAGCGGCGCAGCCCGTGCTCGTCGGTGCGATAGGCGTTGGTGCGCAAGGTTGCGTTCACCAGGCCGAGCAGCGATCGCAGAATGCGGTCCTGGTCGAGGCTTGCAACGTCGGTCAGCATCGCATCGATTGCCTCGACGCGGCTGGTCTCGCCATCGACGAGCGGTGCCTCGTGCTCGCGCCCAGGGTCGAATCGCGACTCGAACAGTTCGATGATCGCCTCGGCGATCGGCGCGTTGTCGATGAGCGCCTGCTCGATGTAGCCCTGGCTGAACGTCGTACCGACCTGGCGCAGGTACTTCGCGTACATCCGCAGGATGTTCGCCTGCCACCACGTCAGGCGGCTGCGGACCACGAGCGCGTTGAAGCCGTCCTGCTCGATCTGCTCGAGCCAGAGCAACCGCACAGCCTCGATGACGTTCTTCGCCCGGGTCTCGTCGAAGGTCACGCCGACCGGTAGGCGCAGACCGAAGTCATAGATCCACAGAACGTCGGCTTCGCTGTCCGGGACGTCGATCTCGTACGGACGTTCGTCCAGAACCTCGATGCCCATCAGCGTGAAGATCGGCAGTGCCCGTGCGAGCGACACCGAGTGACCGGTGCGGAAGACCTTCAGCCGGATGTCGGCGTCGTCCTCTGGGTCGGGCGTGTAGAGCTCGAAGGCAAGCCCGTTCTCACGCGGAAGTTCGTCGAGTCGCAGGATGTCGCCCACGGCCGTCCGGGCGTCGAAGTCCTCCTTGTACGCCTCGGGAAGGGCGCGGCCGAAGCTGCGCAGCAGTGGTTCGGCGCGCTCCTCGCCGACCTGGGCGACCAGCCGCTCCTCGAAGTCGTCGCTCCATCGGCGAATGGCGTTGGCGACCTCGTCCTCGACCAGCCGCCGTTCCGGCGACGCCGGTTGCGTGCCGGGGCGTACGGCGATGAGCAGTTGCATCCGCGCCAGGTCGAGTTCGACGATGCGGTCGTCGCGGCCGATGACCTCACCCGGCCAGTAGCGGCCGATCACCTCGGTGACCCGTCGCCGCGTCTCCGGCCCGAACCGGTCGGCCGGGAAGTAGACCAGGACGCTGACGAAATCGCGGTTGAGGTGGATGCGGGCGAAGACACCGACGGTGTGGTGGTCGGCGCGGTCGACGACTAGCTGCGCCAGGCGCAGCAGGTCAGTGGTGGGCGCCTCGAGCAGTTCGTCGCGCGGGAGCGTGCGCAGCGCGGCGAGCAGCCGCCGGCCGGTGTGGCTGTCGGCGCGCACGCCGGAGCGCAACATGATCTCCGCGATCCGGCGCCGGACGACCGGGACACGGCCGACGGTGCCGTCCTCGGCGTTGGTGATCAGGCCGAGGAAGACGTGGATCATTTGGGGTGCGCCGCCCACCGCCGGCGTGACGACCGTCACACAGTCGTAGTGCGCGCTGCGCCGGACGGTCGATACCAGTGGCGATTTGAAGATGACGAGTGGCGCCCCGCTGCGATAGGCGGGCAGCAGCTCGAGCGCGGAGATTTGCGCGGTGCCGCGCAACACGCCCTCGGCGTCGTCGTCGTGGGAGCGGGCCCGCGGATTCGCCAGCTCGTTCGCCGAATATGCGGCGTGCCCGAGGATCATGTAGTTGCCGTCGGCGAGCCAGCGCAGCAGCTCGCCCGCCTCCACGCTGGTCTCACGGTCGAACTGGCCGGGGTCGGCGCACAACCGGTCGGCCAGCCCGTGGATCAGGTGGTACATGTGCGGGGCGTCGGCCACCGCGAACAGGACGTCGTCGAGCACACTCTCGAGGTCGGACGTCACGCGGGCATGCTCGGCCGCCGGCACCACCTCGAGCTCGACGTGCACCCACGACTCGACCATCGCGCCGTCCGGGACGTCGGCGTTGTCGTCGATGTCGTAGATGCGCTGCAACCTGCCGTCGGAGTCCCTGGCGACGACGATCTGCGGGTGCAGGACTCGCTCGGGAGGGCGCCCGGCCCGCTCCAATTCAGCCCAGAGGGATTCAACGATGTACGGGGCGTCGACGGAGACGATGTCGACCGCCGTGGTCTGGCCGTCCACGTCGTAGGTGCGCAGCAGCGTCTGACCCCACGGCCGCACCGTGCCGAACGCGAGCATGTCCCGGGCGAAGTCGGTGAGCGCCTCGGCAGAGCGCCCGGGTAGCTGGCTGCCGGCGTGCGCAAGGTAGCGGCGGGCGAAAACTGCCGCGTCGACCTCCGTGCCGGCCTGCGTATCGGCCTGCGTATCGGCCTCCGTATCTGTCATCGAGCGAGTCACCTCATTGTGACGATTGAGCGAACTACCACTTCCATCCTGGCACTGCCGCGGTTCAATCGGGGGCAGGGGCAGGATGCTGACATGCAACCCGCACCGCATCGCCCGCTTCCGACCAGCGCTTCCTACGGCATCACCGTCCGGCTGTATGCGGTGCCGTCACCGTCGGTAGTGGGCGAGCTGGCCACTGCGGTTGGCATGGCGGGCGGGCTGGTGACGGCGATCGACGTCAGCGAGTCCCGGGCCGACCGGATCACCGTCGACGTCACATGCTCGGCGGTCAACGGCGAGCACGCGGCTGAGATCGTCGAGGCGATGCGCTCGGTCACCGGGGTCAGCGTGCACCGGGTGAGTGACCGGACCTTCCTGCTGCATCTGGGCGGGAAGATCGCCGTGCAGTCGAAGGTGCCGCTCCGTACCCGCGACGATCTCTCGATGGCCTACACGCCGGGGGTCGGACGGGTGGCGCTCGCACTGGCGCAGCGTCCTGAGGACGTGCCGAAGCTGACCGTCAAGGGAAACGCGGTCGCCGTCGTTACGGACGGCTCCGCCGTGCTCGGCCTGGGCAACCTCGGCCCCGGCGCTGCGCTGCCTGTGATGGAGGGCAAGGCCGCGCTGTTCAAACGCTTCGCGGACATCGACGCGTGGCCCATCTGCCTGGCGACCCAGAACGTCGACGAGATCGTCGCGACTGTCCGGGCCATCTCGCCCGGTTTCGGAGGCATCAACCTCGAGGACATCTCGGCGCCACGCTGCTTCGAGATCGAGGCAAGGCTGCGCGCCCTGCTGGACATCCCGGTGTTCCACGACGACCAGCACGGCACCGCGATCGTCGTCTCGGCTGCGCTGAAGAATGCGTTGCGCTGCGTGTCGAAGTCGCTGGACAAGGCACGCATCGTCGTGGCCGGCGGGGGCGCGGCCGGGACCGCGATCGTCACCCTGCTGCTCGCAGCGGGCGCGTCGCATGTGCTGGTCTGGGACCGGGAAGGCATTCTGGCGCCGGGCGATGAGCGGCTGAACGACGCGAAGCGCCGGTTGGCCGAGCAGACGAACCCCGACGGCATCACCGGTCAACTGCACGACGCCTTGCAGGGCGCGGACGTGTTCATCGGGGTGAGCGGCCCGGACGTACTCGACCCGCGGTGGATCTCGGACATGGCAGCGGATCCGGTCGTGTTCGCACTCGCCAATCCCGATCCGGAGGTCGACGTCGACGCTGCGCAGCGGCTGGCAGCC
>DATFTS010000735.1:0-1580 GCA_035261645.1 Jatrophihabitans sp.
ACACTTGTGGTCGACGACGACTATCGCGTGGCGTCGATACACGCGGCGTACGTCGCCAAGATCGATGGATTCCAGGTGGTAGGTCAGGCACACACGGCTGCGGGCGCGCTGCAAGCAGTGGCGACGCTCGAACCCGACCTCGTCCTGATGGACGTCTACCTGCCTGACGGCAGCGGGTTGGACGTCGTCCGCAGCCTCATCGAGCGCCGCGTGCACCCCGACGTCATCGTCATCACCGCCGCGCGTGATGTGAACACCGTGCGCTCCGCGATGCAGCTCGGCGCGGTGCACTACGTCGTCAAGCCGTTCGGGTTCGCTGCGCTCAACGAGCGGCTCTCGTCCTACCGCAGCCTCCGTCGCCGGATGGCCGGACTGGCCGACTCGGCGGATCAGGACGACGTCGACGAGCTGTTCGGTCTGCTCCGTGCGCCTGTCACGCTGTCCCGACGTCCGGAAAAGGGGCACTCGGCCCCGACGCTGGAGCGAGTCCGCAACGCGGTGCGCTCTGCGCAGGCCGACGTGTCCGCTGCCGAGGTCGCTGACGCGATCGGCGTCAGCCGTGCCACCGCGCAGCGTTACCTCGCCTATCTGGAGCGCCATGGTGTCGTGCGGCTGAAGCTGCGCTACGGGTCCACGGGGCGACCGGAGCATCGCTACGCGCTGGCGGAATAGCGCGTCTGATGCGCGTCGGCATGCTCTGGCATCGTGATGGACGTGTTCGAGTCCCCTCAAGCGGCCGGCGCCGCGCTGGCGCGGGTTCGCTACCTCGCTGATCAGGCAACCGCCACGACCGTCTTCCTCGCGGCGACGCTGCAGAAGCCGCTACTCGTCGAAGGCCCGGCAGGTGTCGGCAAGACGCAGCTCGCGAAGGCGGTGGCCGAGACGACCGGCGCCGAGCTCATCCGGTTGCAGTGCTACGAAGGGCTCGACGAAGCGCGCGCCCTCTACGAGTGGAACTACAAGAAGCAGCTCCTGCGCATCCAAGCGAGCGCTGCGACCGGCGAGGGGGAGTCCTGGGAACGCACCCACGACGACATCTTCACCGAGGAGTTCCTGCTCACCCGTCCGCTGCTGACCGCCATCCGCCGCAGCGAACCGACCGTTCTGCTCATCGACGAAGCGGACAAGACCGACGTCGAGGTCGAGGCTCTGCTGCTCGAGGTGCTCTCGGATTTCCAGGTAACCATTCCCGAGCTCGGTACCGTCACCGCCACTCGCCGGCCCTTCGTGGTGGTGACGTCGAACGCGACGCGTGAGCTGTCCGAGGCACTGAAACGCCGATGCCTCTACCTGCACCTCGACTATCCCGCGCCCGAGCGGGAACGCGACATCGTGCTGGCGCAGGTGCCCGACCTCGAGCTGGCGCTCGCGGAAGAGCTCGCGCGTACCGCCGCCACCCTGCGCTCGCTGGAGCTGAAGAAGCCGCCAAGCGTGGCGGAGACGATCGACTGGGCGCGCACGCTGCTTGCCCTCGGTGTCGGGACGCTCGACGCCGCCGCGATCGAGAACACGCTGGGCGTAGTGCTCAAGCACCATTCCGACCACGCCCGGGTGGCCAAGGAACTGGGCCTGCCGGCCAC
>DATFTS010000736.1:0-8914 GCA_035261645.1 Jatrophihabitans sp.
CAGCCGTCACCTCACTCGGACTCGGGATCGTTGCGGCACGACGAGAGGCGCGCCGTCGACATCGGTGAGCACACGCACGTGCACTCCGAAGCAGGTCGAGAGCAACTGTTCGTCGAGCACCTCCGCGGCGGAACCGGACGCCACGACCGCTCCGTCGGAAAGCAGGATGAGACGGTCGGCGAACTGCGCGGCCAGCGTGAGGTCGTGCATCGCGCTCAAGACCGTAAGTCCGCGCTCGCGCCGCAGCTGGTCGACGAGTTCCAGCGCGTCGACGCGTCGGCCGAGATCCAGCGCACTGGTCGGCTCGTCGAGTAGCAGGACTGGTGCATCCTGCGACAGTGCGCGCGCGAGCACGGCGCGCTGCAGCTCACCGCCGGAGAGCGTCGACAGGTGTCGTTCGGCCAGCGCACTGAGTTGCAGTTGGTCGAGGATCTCCAGGCAGTGGCGCCGGTCGTCGGCCGATTCCACGCCGAAGTAGCCGATGTGCGGCGTCCGCCCGAGCAGCGCGTACTCCAACACCGACATGCCGGCGGGCAGCTCCGGTTTCTGCGGGACGTATGCGACGAGTTGAGCCTTGCGCCGCCGCGACAGCCGCCCGGTCGACGCGCCGCCGATGCGGACCGCACCGTCGTAGGGCACGAGATGTGCCGCGGCACGCAGCAGGCTGGACTTGCCGGCGCCGTTCGCGCCGATGAGTCCGACCCACTGGCCCACCGCCGCGGCTGCGGTCACCTCTCGCACGGCCACCGTCGCGCCGTAGCGCACGCTGATGCGGTCGAGTTCCAGCGTCGATGGCGTGCTCATAGCACTGACTGCCGGGTGCGACGGGAGCGCAACACGATGAGGAAGAACGGCGCGCCGACGATGGCCGTCACCACCCCGATCGGTACCTCGGTCGGGGCCTGGACGGTGCGGGCCACGAGGTCGGCCAGGACGAGGAACGCGGCGCCGCAGATCATCGACACCGGCAGGACGACGCGGTAGCTGGCGTTTGCGGCCAGCCGAACCGCGTGCGGGACGATGATCCCGACGAAGCCGATGAGCCCACTGACCGAGACCGCGGCAGCGGTGCCCAGCGTCGCCGCGCCGACGATGATCAGCCGGGTGCGCTCCGGATGAATGCCGAGCGAACTAGCCTCGTCGCCCCCGACGCGCAACACGTCGAGGATGCGCCGGTGGCCGAGCAACACCACGCAACTCACCACGATGTAGGGCAGCACGAGTCGCACATCCGACCACGACGCCACCGAGAAGCTGCCGAGGATCCAGTTGTAGATCTGCCGGATCTCTTCTGCGTGCTGCTGTTGCACATAGGTCTGCAACGCCGTGAGCATCGCCGCCACCGCAACGCCGGCCAGGATGATCGCGTAGCCGCTCGCGCGGCCCTCCCCTGCCGCTGCCACGACGTAGGTGAGCGCCACGGCGAGCACCGCGCCGGCGAAGGCACACGCGGGCAGCACGAGCGAACCTCCGCCGGCCGCGACGATCGCGACGGTGGCGCCCAGACCGGCACCGGCCGCGACTCCGAGCAGGTAGGGGTCGGCGAGCGAGTTGCGCAGCACACCCTGGTAGGACGCGCCGCCGCCGGCGAGCATCGCACCGACCAGCGCGGCGAGCACGACACGCGGCAGCCGGACGTCCCAGATGATCGCCTTGTCGACGGGCGACGCGGACGTGTGCACGTGCAGCAGCGGCAGATGCGACAAGACCGTGCCGACGATCTGGCCGAGGCTGATCCCGACCGGGCCGACCGCGATGGCCAGTGCCATCGACCCGAGCAACGCGACACTGGCGATCGCCATCGGCACTCGCAGCGCGTGGGAGTTACGCGCCGCGGCCACCGCCACCGCGGTGTCCGAGCGCACCTCACGGGTATCGATGCTCATCACGTCACGTCGCCGGATGCTGCTTCAGCGCGTCAGCCACGGTGCGCAGGAGGTCGACGATCCGTGGTCCCCACCGCGACGCGATGTCGTCATCGAGCTCGACCACCCGGCCGTCGTGCACAGCAGCGAGAGACGACCAGCCGGGCCGCTTCGCGACGGTGGCCTGCGACTGCTTGCAGCACTTCGTGTCCGCGAGGAAGACGTAGGCGGGGTTCGCCTTGAGGATGAACTCGGCGCTCAGCTGCGGGTACCCCCCGCTGGCCGCCGCACCTTTGGCCGAGTCGGCGATGCTCTTCAGCCCGAGCAGCTTCAACACCTGGCCGATGAACGTCGACGACGTCTCGGAGTAGTACGTCTGGTCGAGCTCGTAGTAGTACGTGGCGGGCCGGTGCGCACCGCTGACGAGCGTCGCGATCTGCTGCTTCATCGTCCGCACCTCGGCCGCAGCCGAAGGGGCGTGCCCGGTTGCCTGCCCTAGCAGTGCGATCTGCTGATATGCCTGGGCGAGGTCCGTCGCCGCGGGCGTCAGCAGCGTCGGGATGTGCAGCGTCGCGAGTTCCTTCGTCTGCGCCGGCGTCAGGTTCGACGCCACGACGAGATCCGGTTGGTACGCGGCGACCGCCTCGACGTTCAGCTGGTAGGCGTCCAGCTTCGTCCGCGGGGCGCCGCCCGGATAGTCGGAGTCCTTGTCGACGGCCTTCACCTGGCTGCCGGCGCCGATGGCGAAGAGCATCTCGGTAGCCGTCGGCGACAGCGACACGATGGCCATCGGCCTGCTCGCAATCGTCACGGCGCCGTTCGTGTCATGCACCGTCACCGGGAAGGCGGCCGCGCTCGCCGTGCTGGTGCTAGGTGCGGTGCCGCCGGCCTGCGAGTGAGCAGGGCCGGAACTCGAGCAGCCTGCGACAGCGACCGCCGCCGCCAGGATTGCGGTGCCGATCGCACCGCGAGTGTGGTTGAGCATTTCCATCCTCCATCGTTCGCGGAGGACGAAGTGCGCCCGCTACGACGCCGGCCGGCATCGGCCAAGCGTCGAACGAACCGCCCTTCCTCCGAGGACCGGTTTCGTCGGCACAGGGCAGGCGTCCGGGCTCGCTCCGTTTGGACCGCCGATCTCTCGGCTTGCGGAGCAGTACCGTTGCGGGACAGCGCCGGGTTCTCACCGGTCTTCGCTGCGCCTGAGCCGTCCCGAGCAGTTCCCGGGACGGGGTCACTTTAGCAGGGACGTGACGATGGGCAGGCCGTTCGGTGCACCGCCCTCGATGAGCGCGGTGAGGGCGTCGGTGTCCAAGTGCGCTGCCACCAGATCGGCGAGCACGTCGAAGCGCTGCTCGCGCACGTGAGCGAACGAGACGTCCGGCGCGCAGACGAAATCGCGATTCGTCCGCGCCGCAAGGTCGGCCAGGAAGGCGCGCCGGAAGGCGTCGTTCTCGAAGATCCCGTGCCACGTCGTCCCCCTCACCGCGCCGGACGTGCAGCCGTCGAGGAACGGCGTACCGCCGTGGACGCGCACGCGCCCGTGGTGGATGAGGTAGCCGTCGACCCGTTCGCCGAGCGCGGTCCCGCTGCGCCGGGCGAGCACCTTCTGCGACCCGAACTCCACCTCGGCCGGCAGCAGCCCGAGTCCGTCGACGCGCCCGCGCCGGCTCTCGACGTCGTCGACGATGCTGCCTGCCAGCATCTGGAAGCCGCCGCAGATTCCGAGGACGGGCCGGCCCGCGGCCGCTCGGGTGGCGATCGCGTCCGCGAGCCGATTCGCGCGCATCCAGTCGAGGTCGTTGAGCGTGGCCCGGGTTCCCGGGATGACCACCAGGTCGGCTTCGGCGGCCTCGCCCGGGGTGGTCACCAGACGCACCTCGACGCCCGGCTCGGCAGCGAGCGGGTCGACGTCGGTCACGTTCGAAACGTGCGGCAGCCGGATCACGGCGATGCGCAGCGTGTCGGCGCCGAGCGGGGGCAACGCCGCCTGCGGACGGGAGTCCAGGTCGAGGGAGTCTTCCGCGTCCAGCCACAGCCCGGGCTGCCAGGGCAGCACGCCGAAGGTCGGCCGACCGGTCAGGGCCTCAAGCATGGTCAGGCCCGGCGCCAGCAACCGCCGGTCGCCACGAAACTTGTTCACGACGAAGCCGGCGATCAGCCGCTGATCGTCCGGCGCCAGCAGCGCCAGCGTGCCGAACAACGCCGCGAGCGTGCCGCCACGATCGATGTCGCCGACGACGATCACCGGAAGCCCCGCGGCGCGGGCCAGCTCCATGTTGGCCAGATCGCGATCGCGCAGGTTGATCTCCGCCGGGCTGCCCGCGCCTTCGCAGACCACGACGTCGAATCGAGCCCGTAGCTCCCGCAGCGCCTCGAGCACCGCTGCCTGCAGTCGCGGGCGCAGTTCGGCGTAGTCGACCGCGCCCACCTCGCCGATCGGCCTGCCGAGCAGCACCACCTGCGAGTGCGTGTCACTGCCCGGTTTGAGCAGGACCGGGTTCATGGCGGCCTCGGGCTCGATGCCGCACGCCTGGGCTTGCATCGCCTGCGCGCGGCCGATCTCGGCGGCATCCTTGGTGACCACCGAGTTCAGCGACATGTTCTGGGCCTTGAACGGGGCGACCCGCACTCCCTGTCGCGCCAGCCATCGGCACAGACCCGCGGTCAGCACGCTCTTGCCGGCGTCCGACGCGGTGCCGGCGACGAGCAGGCCGCCCTTCACCGGAGCGCTCGCGACCGAGCGGCGCGCGGCCGGGCGACGGCGAGCGCGGCCGCGAACACCGCAGCGCTCGATGTCACCGCTGCGCACAGGCGCGCGGCGCGCGGGAGGTCAGCCGCGGTCGGCGCGGGCCCGGCGCCCAGCTGCGGCCGGTGCTCCGTCCGGCCGGCGTAGACGTTGCGGCCACCCAGTTGCAGCCCGAGGGCACCGGCATAGGCAGCCTCGCTGAAGCCGGAGTTGGGGCTCGGGTGGCGCCGGCCGTCCCTGAGCGCGGTCTTCAGTGCGGCCCGCCCGTCGCCTCCGACGGCCGGCGCAGCAAGCGCGACCAGCAGCGCAGTAACCCGCGCCGGGACCACGTTGGCGACGTCGTCCAGGCGCGCCGCGGCCCAGCCGAAGTTCGCGTAGCGCGCGCTCCGATGGCCCACCATGGCGTCCAACGTGTTCACGGCCCGGTAGCCGAGCAATCCGGGCAGGCCGCCGATCGCCCCCCACAGCAACGGCGCGACGACCGCGTCGCAGGTGTTCTCGGCGACCGACTCGACTGCGGCCCGTGCCACGCCATCGGCGTCGAGGGCGGACGGGTCGCGGCCGACGAGATGCGTGACGCGTGCTCGCGCGCCGTCGAGGTCACCGCGGGTGAGCAGTTCGTGCACTGCTCCCGCCTCGCGGCGCAGCGACCGTGCCCCGAGCACCATCCAGGTGCCGGCGGCGACTGCGGCGATGCCCGGGTAGCGGCCGGCCCGGCGTTCGATCGCGACGCCGCCGGCGGCCGTCGCGATCACGCAGCCGAGGGCGAAAGCCGACCCGCGGACCCGACTGTCCGCGTACACCCGGCGCTCCACCGCGGTGGCGATCGAGCCGAAGCCCGCGACCGGATGGCCGACCCGCGGGTCGGGAACGACCGCGTCCAGCGCCACACCGGCAAGCAGCCCGATCGCGAGCCGGGCACGTCTGGACACCCGCCGGAATCTACCGACGCCCATCGCGTTCGCGCCGGGCGATACGTTGCGAATGTGCATCCCAACTGCCGTGCTGTCGACGAGATCCTCGAGCGTGCCGGCGCGCCTGGCCGTGTCCGGGTCCTCCCGGAGGCGGTCCCGACCGCTGCCGCGGCGGCCGCCCTGGTCGGTGTCGAGGTCGGCGCGATCGCCAATTCGCTGGTGTTCGCGACGGCGGAGGACGAACCGCTGCTCGTGATGACCAGCGGCGCCCACCGCGTCGACACTGGCAAGGTCGCGGGTCTCGTGGGCACCGCCAGGCTGCGCCGGGCCGATCCGGAGTTCGTCTACAAGCACACCGGGCAGCGCATCGGCGGGGTCGCGCCGATCGGTCACCCAGATCCGCTGCACACGCTCGTCGACGTCGCCCTTGCCGACTTCCCCGAGATCTGGGCGGCCGGCGGCATCCCGCACGCCGTCTTCCCCACGACGTTCGACGAGTTGCTGAAGCTGACAGGTGGAGAGCCGGCCGAGGTCGCGTAACACCCGTCTCGTGGGGCACGATCGAAAGGTGCGGTCCGCGGAACGGCCTCAGACCACTGGGGCGCGCATCGAAGGCTGGTCCGGGCGAGAGTTCGCCGCCCGGGTCGATGAAGCGATGCGCATCTACGTCCGTGCCATGAACTACCCCGAGCACACCGGGGCGCAGCGCGCGGTCAGCGCGCGCAAGCACGTCTCGCTGCCCGGGTTCGCCTGCCGCGCAGCGCTGGTCGACGACACCTTGGTGGGCTTCGGCTACGGCTACACGACCAAGCCGGGCCAGTGGTGGCACGACCTCGTGCGGCGCGCGCTCGAGCCGGCGGCGGCCCAGGAGTGGCTCGTTGACGCCTTCGAGCTGTCCGAGCTCCATGTACTGCCCGAGTACCAGGGCCTCGGGATCGGCCGCCGGCTGCTGTCGTCGCTGTCGCGGGGCATCGGGCACACGGCGATGCTGCTTTCGACGCCGGACGCCGACACCCGGGCATTCCGGCTCTACCACGACACCGGCTTCGAGGATCTCGCGCGCAACTACCTGTTCCCGGGCGACGCCCGCCCGTTCGCTGTGCTGGGCGCGCGGCTGCCGTTGCGTGACGGCCACTGAGCGCCGCGAGGCCGGGAGTACCGGTGGTTCTCGGCGATGTCCTACGCCCGTAGGACATCCCCGGAACACACATCCTCACCCGGGTCCGCGCCACCTGCGCCCAACGACTACAGGCGCGCGCCCAGCGCCAGATTGGCCCACACCTCACGCGTCGCCTTCGACCGGTTCAGCGTGTAGAAGTGGATGCCCGGCACGCCTTCCTCGAGCAGCTGCTCAGCCAGCTTGGACGTCTCGTAGATGCCCATCGCACGCACCGACTTCGGATCGTGCGCAACCGCGGCGAAGCGCGCGGCCAGCTTCGCCGGGAACGGCGCGCCGGAGAACTGTTCCGAGCGGTGGATGATCCCCATGTTGGTCACCGGCATCAGGCCGGCGATGATCGGCACGTCGCAGCCCGCAGTCGTGACGCGGTCGCGCAGGCGCAGGTAGTCCTCCACCACGAAGAACATCTGCGTGATCGCATAGTCGGCCCCTGCGTGGCACTTCGCGATGAACTTCTCGGTGTCGTCCTCGAGGGAAACCGAGCGCGGATGCCCGTACGGGAATGCGGCAACGCCGACGCAGAAGTCGCCGTGCTTTCGTAGCAACGTCACTAGGTCCGCGGCGTACTCCACGCCGTCCGGATGCTTCACCCACTCGGCGCTCGGATCGCCCGGCGGGTCACCACGCAGTGCGAGGACGTTCGGCACTCCCGCCGCGGCGAGGTTGCCGGCGATCGAGCGCAGTTCGGCGGTGGAGTGATTCACCGCAGTCAGATGCGCCACCGGCAACAGCGTCGTGTCAGACGCGATCCGCTCGGTGATCGCGATCGTGTTTGCGCGGGTAGATCCGCCGGCGCCATATGTGACCGAAACGAACGTGGGATGCAATGGCTCCAACTCGCGGATCGTCTGCCACAGCAGGCGGTGCTCGTCCGGCGACTTGGGCGGCAAGAACTCGAACGAGAAGGTCGGCCCGTCCTCGGCCAAACGATCCCGCACCAGTCGTTTCACGTGTTCAGCGTAATGTCCGGCCGGTGACGACGCCTGGCGACGCGGTGATCGCCCGGGTGGACGCCGAGCTCGCCGAGTTCCTCGATGGACGGGCCCGCGCGCTGGCCTCGGCCGGCGACGACCTGACCCCCGTCCTTGCAGCGGCACGCAGGTCCGTGCTGGACGGCGGAAAGCGGCTGCGTCCGACCTTCGCCTACTGGGGATGGCGGGCGGCGAGGCAAGCAGACGAAGACGACCGAGGCCTGGTCACCGCGGCAGCGAGTCTGGAGTTGTTGCACAGCTGCGCGCTGGTGCACGACGACGTGATGGATGCGTCGGCGACCCGCCGGGGCCGGCCGTCCGCCCACGCCACCTTCGCCGACCTGCACCGCGGCCAAGGCTGGTCGGGCGATCCCGACGTGTTCGGCACCGCCGCGGCGATCGTCCTCGGCGATCTGTTGCTGTCTTGGGCGGACGCGATGTTCGCCCGCGCGCCAATCGCGCCCCAGGCCCGCTCTCGTACCCGCGACGTCTACGACGAGATGCGCCAGCTGGTGATGGCCGGGCAGTACCTCGACGTGCTCGTGCAAGCGCGTGGTGACTTCTCGGTCACTGAGGCGCTGCGGGTGATCGAGTTCAAGACGAGCAAGTACACCGTCGAGGGGCCGTTGCATCTGGGCGCGGCGGCCGCCGGCGCAGGCGAGGACGTCTTCTTCGTCCTGACCGAGTACGGGCTTTCCCTCGGTGAGGCGTTCCAATTGCGCGACGACATCCTGGGCGTGTTCGGCGACCCGTCCGTCACTGGCAAGCCGGCCGGTGACGACCTGCGCGAAGGTAAGCACACGCTGCTGACCGCGCTCGCGATGCAGGCGGCCGATCCGGTGCAGTCGGCCGCCCTGCGCACCGGGTTGGGCAATCGGCACTTGCTCGATGCCGACGTCGAGGCGCTGCGCGACGTGATCGTGCGCACCGGCGCCCTCGAGCAGGTGGAGCAACGCATCGCCGACCGCACGGTCCGCGCCCGGCGTGCCCTCGAGTCACCGGCGATAACGGACGACGCTCGCGCTGCTCTCGACGCCCTCGCCGGCGCCGCCGCAAACCGGCGCGCCTGAACTACGAAGTAGCCTCGCGCAGGTGCGAAAGGTGACCGGCGCGACCGAACGCGTCGTCGTCGTCGGCGCAGGCCTGGGTGGGCTGTCGGCCGCACTGCATCTCGCCGGGGCCGGCCGACAGGTGACGGTGCTCGAGCGCGCCGACGTGCCCGGCGGCCGGTGTGGGCT
>DATFTS010000737.1:0-5457 GCA_035261645.1 Jatrophihabitans sp.
AGGCGTAGCGGTCCAGGCCGAAGAGCTGCGGCGAGAGGATCGCCCCGATCGGGCCGGGATAGACGGACCCGTAGGCCTGGCCCCCCGCGCGCGAGTAGACGGGGCACACGTTCAGGCAGGCCGAGCACCGGATGCAGCGCAGCGCGGCCCGTCCGCGCGGGTCGGCAAGGGTAGCCGTGCGGCCGTTGTCGAGGAGGACCAGGTGGAACTGCTGCCCCTCGGTGGCGCCGGTCCACATCGAGGTGTACGGGTTCATGCGCTCGCCGGTTGAGGAGCGGGGGAGCAGCTGCAGGAACACCTCCATGTCCTGCCAGGTCGGCAGCACCTTCTCCATGCCCATGACTGTGATCAGAGTCCGTGGGAGCGTCAGGCACATCCGCCCGTTGCCCTCCGACTCGACCACTGCCAGCGTGCCGGTGGAGGCGACCGCGAAGTTCGCGCCGCTGATCGCCACGTCGGCGGTGAGGAACTTCCGACGCAGGTATGTGCGTGCTGCCTCCGCGAGCGCAGCCGGATCGTCCGTCAGTGAGGCCTCGACACCGTCCATCTCGCGCAAGAAGATCTCCTGGATCTCCCTGCGGTTGCGGTGGATTGCGGGCACCAGGATGTGGCTCGGCCGGTCGTTGCCGAGCTGGACGATGAGCTCGGCGAGGTCGGTCTCGGTCGCAGTGATGCCCGCCGCCTCCAGTGCCTCGTTCAGGCCGATCTCCTGCGTCGCCATCGACTTGACCTTCACCACGTCACTTACTCCGGTGGCCCGGACGAGATCGATGACGATGCGGTTGGCCTCGTCGGCATCGCGCGCCCAATGCACCGTGCCGCCGCGTGCCGTCACCTGCGCTTCGAGTTGCACCAGATAGCGATCAAGATCGGCCAGTACCTCGTCCTTGATAGCTGCACCGGCCGCGCGCAGCTGTTCCCAGTCGGGAAGCTCGCCGACAACTACAGCCCGCTTCGCTCGGATGGTCGCGGTCGCCCGGGCGAGATTTCGTCGCAGCTGGGCATCGGCAAGCGCATCTCGGGCAGCTTGCGGGAACGGTCGCTCGCCGCGCAGACCGCCGGTGTCGGCCGCGCCCGGCATCCCGAGGAAGGTCACCGTTCGCCGCTCTCAGTCGAGGCAAGGATCTCTGCCAGGTGGACCGTCCGCGTGCCCGCCCCCAAGCGCGACAGCCCGCCACCGATGTGCATGAGGCAGGACGAATCTCCCGCGCTGCACACACTGGCCCGGGTACTGAGTACGCACCGCATCTTGTCCGTGAGCATCGCCGCCGACACGTCGGAGTTCTTCAGCGCGAACGTTCCGCCGAAGCCGCAGCACTGCTCGGCGTCGGGCAGCTCGACGAGGTCGATGCCACGCACCGCGCGCAACAGCTGGAGCGGACGCTCGCCCACCCGTAGCAGCCGCAGCGAGTGGCAGGTCGGGTGATAGGTGACCCGGTGCGGGAAGAACGCGCCGACGTCGGTGACCCCGAGGACGTCGATCAGGAACTCGGACAGTTCATAGGTGCGTGACGCGACATCGCGCGCGCACCGGGCAAGTTCGGAATCACCCGCCTGCTCCGCGAGATCGACATGTTGGTGGCGGATCGCCGCGGTGCACGAGCCGGACGCAACGACGACCGCGTCATAACCGCTGAAGCTGTCGACGTGGTTGCGCACCAGTGGCAGCGCCTCACGGGGGTAGCCGGTGTTGACGTGCATCTGTCCGCAGCAGGTCTGGGCCAGCGGGAAGTCGACGTCGACGCCGAGCCGGCGCAGCAGACGCACGGTGGCTCTTCCCACGTCCGGAAACAAGCCGTCGACGAGGCACGTCGCGAAGAGCGCGACCTTCACCGTTCGGCCGGTCCACGATCGCTAGCGGCTTCGGACGCGGCCCGCAGAGCCACCGGATCGATCGGGTGTTGCGCCAGCGGGTGCACGGTCACGTCCGCCCACTTGTAGAGCGGCAGGGTCGACAGCAGCGCGTGCAACTCGGTGGCGTCACCGGCCGACCACAGACCCCAGTTCGCCCACTCCCCCGGAATGCGCCACACCCGGACGAGGTGACCTTCCCTGCTCATCGCCTCGGCTCGCTCGGTCTCGATCCGTGTGCGCTGGGCGATCTCGTCCGCCGACGCGGTATGCGGTGGCTTGATGCGGACGTGGACAAGCCATTCCATGCCATCTGCCCTTCAGAACGACGGTGCCTTCAGAACTTCCCGAGCATGACGAGCTCCCGCGCGATGTGCTCCTTGGTCGGTATGAGCGCCTGCTGCAAGTGCGGCGCAGCTGGGATGCGGCTGTCCGGCACGGCGACCCGGCGTACCGGAGCGTCGAGCAGGTCGAGCGCGTCCTCGGCGACCCGGGCCGCGATCTCTGCGCCGAAGCCGCCGGTGCGGTTGGCTTCGTGCACCACCATCAAGCGGCTCGTCTTCGCCAATGAGCTGAGCACCGTGTGCATGTCGAGCGGGCGCAGCCAGCGCAGGTCGATCACCTCAACGTCCACCCCCTCGGACGCGGCGGACTCAGCCGCGGCGAGTGCTTTGCGCACCATCGCGCTCCAGGTCACGACGGTGATGTCGGCGCCTTCCCGCACCACGCGGGCGCCGCCCACGGGCGCGACAGGGGAGTCGAGGGCGACGGGCTCGGTTCGATCGAAGTACAGCGTGCGGTTCTCGATGACGATCGCGGGGTCATCGCACCAAATCGCGGACAGCAGCATGTCGTGCGCGTCCTGCGCCGTGGCGGGAAGTCCGACGACGAGGCCCGGCGTGTGCGCGAAGAACGCTTCGAGGTTCTGCGAGTGCTGCGCACATGAACCCGGCATGGCGCCCTGCTGGGTGCGCACCGTGAGCGGTGCGGTCAGCGCGCCGCGGCTGACGTAGCGCACGTTCGCCGCCTGGTTGACCAGTTGATCCAGGGCGACCAGCGCGAAGTCGATCCACATGATCTCCACGATCGGACGCTGTCCTAGCATCGCGGCGCCGACCGCGGAGCCGAGGATGGCGGATTCGCTGATCGGGGTGTCGAACACCCGGTCGCCGTACTTGGTCGCGAGACCCTTCGTGCAGCCGAAGATGCCGCCCCACTTCGCGACGTCCTCTCCGTAGAGCAGCGTCTCCGCACGCTCGCCCAGAGCCCGGTCGAGCGCCGCATTGATGGCCTGCGCATACGTCATCTCACGCATACAGCGCTCCGTCGGCGTAGAGGTGATCGCGAACGGCGCTGGCGTCTGCGAGGTCGGCCTCGAGAGCAGATGTGCTTGCCCGGCGCATCAGGTGGGCAACCCGCCCCTGAACCTCGCGGAGATCCGCCGTCGGCAGGTTGCGCGCCAATCGGACCAGCGGCTCGTCGGCACAGATGCGCTCAAGTTCGCCGGGCCCCCGGTACTGCTCGTGGTCACCGATGTAGTGCCCGGCGATGCGCTCGGTCATCGCCTCGATGAGCGACGGGCCGTCGCCGGCACGCGCGCGGTCGGCTGCCTCGGCTACCGCTGCCGCCACTGTTCGCGCGTCGTTGCCGTCGATCCGCACGCCCGGAATGCGGTACGGCCCGCCGCGCTCGTACAGCTGGTCGCTGGGCACCACGTCGGCGAGCAGGGTCAGTTCCGAATACCGGTTGTTCTCACACAGGAAGATCACCGGAAGCTTCAGTGCCGCGGCGAAGTTGAGCGCCTCGCTCACTGAGCCCTGGTTCATCGCGCCGTCCCCGAACACCGTCAGAACGGCGGCACCGGATTTCGCGCGCTTGGCCGCCAGGGCTGCTCCGCAGGCGATGGGGGCGCCCGCGCCGACGATGCTGTTCTCGCCGTAGAAGCCGTGCGCGACGTCCGAGAAGTAGGCGCTGCCGCCCCGGCCGCCGTTCACACCCGTCTCGCGTCCCAGTAGCTCGCCGAACACGGCAGCGAACGGCGAGCCGCAGGCTAGTGCCCAGCCGTGCCCGCGGTAGGTGGAGAAGACGGGATCGCCAGGGCGGAGAGCGAGAAGCGCGCCGACCGGAATGGCCTCCTGACCGATCTCGAGGTGGACGCTGCCCACGACGTCGCCATCGAGGCGCAACTCGCGGACGCGCTCCTCGAACACGCGGATCGCGAGCATCGCCTCGTACAGATCCAGATCCTGCAGCGCGCGGCAGTGGCGCTCGCGCAACGCCAGCCCGGGCTCGGCCGCCACACCGGACAGCACTCCGATCGCCGTCACGGCGACACCGCCTCCGGCATGCGCCGGCGGGGTTGCAAAAGTTCCAGCGTGACACCGTCGGGGTCGTACAGATACACCGTGCGCCCACCCTTGTTGATGCCCGCGGTGATCTGCACCGGGTCGGAGACGAAACGCGCGCCAAGCTCGCGCAGCCGGGCCACCGTCGCGTCCATGTCGTCGACCTCGAACGCAAGATGTCCAGCGGCGATCCGGTTGTTCTGCGGATCGATCTGCTCACCGCGCGGAGTGACGTACTCGATCAGCTCGAGGACGTGGCCGGACGCCGGCCCCTCCACGCCTGTGATTGCGAACTGCGCGATGTTGAGGTTCGCGTCGGGGTACCCGACGAGCTTGTGCGTGTAGTCGTTGTCCTGGCTCTGCCGGTGGACGAGCGTCAAGCCGAGGCCCTCGGAGTAGAAGCGGATGGAAGCCTCGATGTCGCGGACGCTGAACCCGACGTGCCACACGCCGTGGACCGTCATAGCAGGATCTCCTGTACCGGGTAGGTGCGGTGCGGCGCCGGGCGTCTGGCCGGCGGTTCGATCAGCTCGACGATGACGCCACAGAGCTCCACGGTGTCGAAGTAGCCGAACGCGCCGTCGCCGTCCATGCCGTGCCCGCCGCCCGCCTCGAGTTCGGCGATGCCGAGCTGTTGCAACCGGGCACGTTCGGCAGCGAAGTCCTCGACGATGACGCCGACGTGATGCAGCGAAGTCCCGTGCCGTTCCAAGAGCCGGCGCAGCGACGTGTCCGCAGTACCTGGATCCACGAACTCGAGCTGTGGGTTGGCTCCGGAGACGGCGAGGGTGAATTCGAAGCTCGCCGGCCTGCCATCGATGCGTTGCCAGCTCAGCATGTGCGGCCCGTAGGTCCATCCGGCCCAGGTTGCTCCCGGGCGCCGCTCAAGATCGCGCTCGACGGCCGCGTCGACGTCGGTGGTCACGATGCCGAGTTGCGTGACGGGATCCAGCCCGAGCCAGCCGAGCGGGCTCACCATGCGGCTTGGAGCAACTCGATCACCGACTCCCGGGTGACGGTTCGTGGCGACTCCCTCGCCACGATGTCGCCAAGAGTTGCATCCGCGATCGCCGGGAAGCTGGCCCGATCGACGCCGACATCGCGAATGCGGTGCGGCACCTCCAGCGACGCGATCAGCTCTTCCACTGCGTCGGCTGCCTCCTCCGGCGCCGTCCGTCCCATCGCCTGGGCGATCCGGCCCTGCTCGCGCTGAGTGGCCGGAAGCAGGAAGCGCATGACATGGGGCAGCGTGATGCAGGAC
>DATFTS010000738.1:0-8195 GCA_035261645.1 Jatrophihabitans sp.
ACGATCAACAGCGTCGGCACGAACGACAAGGTGCTGCTTCTGCTCGGCATCTACGTGCTGCTCGCCGCACTCGGCGCCGCCGTCGGAGCACTCGCGATGGCCAACCTCGTCGCCGGACTCGCCGGGGTTGCCCTGATCGGCGCGTTCGGCGTCTACTGCGCGCTGACTGCGAATGGCAGCCGCTCGTCCGACGTCATTCCGACCGTGATCGGCACGCTGGCGTCGGCGGCGGTGCTGACGGTGCTGGTGCGCCTCGCCCACCGGTCGGCCGCGGGCGAGCCGCCCGGCGATCACGTCGCGATGCCGGCCCGGCGCGCTTTCCTCTTCGCGGGACTGGCGACCGGCGCCCTCGCCGCGCTTTCCGGATTCGGCGGCCAGGCCGCGCAGCGCGCCCGGTACAGCGTCGCGGCCGCGCGTCGCACGGTGCGGCTGCCCGCCGCCACGGGCGACGCGGCCGTGCAACCGGGCGCCGATCTCGGCCGCAGTGGCGTTGCGTGGGCGACGCCGAGCGGCAAGTTCTATCGCATCGACACCGCGCTGGATGTGCCGCAGATCGATCCGGGCAGCTGGCGGCTGCGCGTGCATGGCATGGTCGACCGCGAGATCACGCTCAGCTTCAAAGAGCTCCTCGCCCGGCCGATGATCGAACGCTGGATCACGTTGTCGTGCGTCTCGAATCCAGTGGGCGGGCCGCTCGTCAGCAACGCGTTGTTCCGCGGCACCCGGCTGGCCGATCTCATGCGCGAAGCCGGCCTGCAGCCGCAGGCGGACCAGTTGTTGCTGCGCTCGTACGACGGCTACACCTTCGGCGCCCCGGCGGCTGTCGTGATGGACGGACGCGACGCGCTGCTCGCGGTCGGCATGAACGGTGAGCCGCTGCCGCTCGAGCACGGCTTCCCGGTGCGGACGGTCGTCCCGGGCCTGTACGGCTACGTGTCGGCGTGCAAGTGGATCGTCGACATCGAAGCGACCACGTTCGCAGCCGCGGCGGCGTACTGGGTGCAGGGCGGTTGGGCCACGCATCCGCCGATCGAACTCGCCTCGCGCATCGACGCTCCGCGCTCGCACGCCGACGTCCCAGTGGGCAAGCCGGTGGCGGTCGCCGGCGTGGCGTGGGATCAGCACGTCGGCGTGTCGAAGGTCGAGATCCAGGTCGACGATGGCCCGTGGGAAAGAGCCCAGCTTGCGACGGTCCCGTCCACCGACACGTGGCGGCAGTGGTACCTGTCCTGGACGCCGCCGCGGTCCGGGCAGTATCAGTTGCGGGTGCGCGCGACCGACGGGCACGGTCACCAGCAGGACGTCCGGCAGCGCGATCCGTTCCCCTCCGGTGCCACCGGTCTGCACACGATCACCGTCCGCGCGTCGGCCTGACCCACCGCCTGCACCCGACCGCCCAGCTTGGGGGAATACGCTCGGGCCGTGACGACGCCTAGGCCGTCGCCGTTCCCGCGGCATAAGGACACCGCCCGCACCGAGCCTCCGTTCGATTCGCAGAGCTGGGGCGGGGCGCTCATCATCATGTGTGCCGTCGGCGCGGTGATCTGGATCGTCCAGTTCGTGAACGCCGGTGATCACTACGCCCTCGACCGGTTCGGGGTGAAGCCGCGCGAGGTCGACGGCCTGTGGGGCGTGCTCACGATGCCGTTCCTGCATTCGAGCTTCGGACACCTGCTCTCCAACACGATTCCGCTGGTGCTGATCGGCTGGGTGGTGCTGTTGTCCGGGCTGCGGATCTGGGCGGCGGTCACGGCGCTGGTGGTGGTCGTCGGGGGAGTGCTCACCTGGCTGGTCGGGCCGGGCCACTCGGTGATCGTCGGTGCCAGCGCGATGGTGTTCGGCTGGCTCGGGTACCTGCTCGCACGCGCCTACTTCTCCCGCAAACTCAGGTGGATCCTCGTTGCTGTGCTGGTTCTGGTGTTCTTCGGATCGTTGCTGTTCGGGCTGCTGCCGTCGCTGAACTCCGGCGTCTCATGGCAGGCGCACGTGTGCGGGTTCGCGGCCGGCATCGGCGCCGGCGCGCTGCTGCACCCCCGCGGGGGCGAGACCCGGCTGGTCCGTCGGCCGGTCGTATCGTGACCCGGGTGGCAATGAGGCCGGCGCCGAACATCGATGCGCCCATCGGAATGGTCGACTCCGGCGTCGGTGGGCTGACGGTGGCCAGGGCGGTTCTGGACCAGCTGCCGCACGAGTCGCTGCACTACGTCGGTGACACGGCCCACAGCCCGTATGGGCCCAAGCCCATCGCGCAGGTGCGCGCTCACGCGCTCGAGCTGATGGACGAGCTCGTCGAGTCGGGCGTCAAGGCGCTCGTGATCGCCTGCAACAGCGCCAGCGCGGCGTGCTTGCACGACGCGCGGGAACGCTACGACGTGCCGGTCGTGGAGGTGGTGCTGCCGGCCGTCCGCCGCGCGGTCGCCGCCACCCGCAACGGGCAGGTCGGCGTGATCGGCACCATCGCGACGATCACGAGTGGGGCGTACCAGGACGCGTTCGCGGCAGCGGCCGGTGTGACCGTCACCGCGGCCGCGTGCCCGCGCCTCGCCGAGTTCGTCGAGCGCGGGCTGACGAGCGGGCGCCAGCTGCTGGGCCTCGCCGAGGCGTACCTGGCTCCGCTCAACGCCGCCGGAGTCGACACGCTCGTCCTCGGCTGCACGCACTATCCGTTGTTGACCGGGCTGCTCTCCGTGGTGATGGGCGACTCGGTAACGCTCGTGTCGAGTGCTGAAGAGACCGCGAAGGACGTGTACCGGGTGCTGCTGGCTGCTGATCTGCTCAAACCCGACGACGCACCACCGCCGCAGCACGTCTTCCGGTCCACCGGCGACGCCGGCGCGTTCGCCCGGCTCAGCCACCGCTTCCTCGGCCCGGACGTTGCCGCCGTGGCGCCAGTGCTGGGAGGTGCGTCGGTATGAAGGTCACCGTGCTGGGCTGCTCGGGAAGCGTGCCGGGTCCCGACTCTCCCGCCTCCGGCTACCTCGTCGAGCACCAGGGCTATCGCCTGCTTCTCGACCTCGGCCATGGTGCGTTCGGCGCGCTGCAGCGCTACGTCCGTCCCAACGAAGTCGATGCGATTGTCGTCTCGCACCTGCATGCCGATCACTGCATCGACCTGACCGCCTACATCGTTGCGCTGCGTTACGGGCGCGACGGTTACGTTTCGTCCGGGCCGGAGGGTCGCATCCCGCTGATCGGTGTGCCCGGCACTCGTGATCGGCTGGAGGCCGCTTACGACCCCCTGGCGCGCAAGCTCAGCCTGCACGAGATCTTCGAGTTCTCCAAGCCGACGGAGGGTGAGCTCGGGCCGTTCCGCATGTCATATGCGCCGATGAACCATCCCATACCGACGAACGCGGTGCGGGTGCAGTGCGGCGACCGCAGCTTCGTCTACTCGGCGGACACCGGCGAGTCGGCAGAACTCGTGACGCTCGCGCAGGGGGCCGACCTGCTGTTGTGCGAGGCGTCGGTTGCGGCCGACGAAGAGTTGGTGCCCAATCTGCACATGACGGGTCGGATGGCGGGTGAGCATGCCGACAAGGCGGGCGTCGACCGGCTGATGATCACGCACGTGCCGCCGTGGAACTCGCCCCAGGCCGCCGCCGACGACGCGGCCGATGCCTTCCACGGCCAGGTCGAGATCGCCCGCGCGGGCGCCGAGTTCTCGGTCTAGCGGCTCACGCTGGTAGGAACGAGAGCCGGACGCTGCGTTCGGGGTTGTCGACGTTCGTGTCGACGAGACAGATCGACTGCCAGGTGCCCAGCTGAAGCGCGCCGCCCAGCACCGGCACGCTGATCGACGGCGCGATGAACGCCGGCAGTACGTGATCGCGTCCGTGGCCCCGGCTGCCGTGGCGGTGCTGCCAGCGCTCGTCGCGCGGGAGTAGGTCATCGAGCACGGCGAGCAGGTCCTCGTCGCTACCGGCGCCGGTTTCCAGGATTGCGATGCCCGCGGTGGCGTGCGGGACGAAGACGTGCAGCAACCCGTCCTGCTCCGGCTCGACGAAGCCGGCGCACTCGCCGGTCAGATCGCGCACCCGAGGCTCGCGACCCGTAGTGACTGTGATCGTTTCGCTGCGCATGCGTTCATCATCCGCCCGCGCGTGTGCCGGCCTGCACACCGATCCGCCGATTCGCGGACCTCCCCAGAGCCCGTTAGCGTGCACAGGTCCCGAGGGCGGAGGAGGCGGACGTGAGTCTTGGTCTGGCGGGTATGTCGCGGCGCGAGTTCCTGGCGGCGGTAGTAGCGGCCGGTGGCGCGTCGGCGCTCTCGACGCTGGCCGGTCCGGTGATCGACCGGGCATACGCCACCGATCCCGCGGGCACAGGTTCACTCGCCGACATCGAGCACTTCGTGCTCCTGATGCAGGAGAACCGCTCGTTCGATCACTACTTCGGCACGCTGTCGGGCGTTCGGGGCTTCGACGAGTCGTCGCCCGCGTTCCGCCAGCTCGGCTATAACCCGCTGACACACAAGGCGTCCAGCAGCGCCTACCTGGAACCGTTCCGGCTGGACACCACGCACGGCGCGACGCTCGACGGTGAGTGCATCAACGACCCGACCCACTCGTGGGGCCCGCAGCACCAGTGCTGGAACGGCGGCGCCATGGACCAATGGGTCAAGGTGCATCTGGCCAACGAAGGCGTCGGCAACGGGCCGGCGACGATGGGCTACTACACCCGCGCCGACATCCCGGTGCATTTCGCACTCGCGGACGCCTTCACGGTGTGTGATCACTACTTCTGCTCGGTGCTCGGCCCGACCGACCCCAACCGGCTCTACTGGATCAGCGGCACCATCGATCCGGACGGCGCGCACGGTGGGCCGTTGCTGGAAACACCGACGCTGGTGCCGAAGAACAAGTACTCGTGGCAGACGTACCCGGAGGCACTGCAAGAGGCCGGCGTCAGCTGGAAGGTCTACACCAGCAAGGACATCCCGGTCGTATCCGAGGCCGTCCTCAGCGGCATGCTGCAGTCGTTCAAGAGCTTCCAGGATCCGCACTCGGAGCTCTACAAGCGCGGCGTCCAACCAACCTTCCCCGGCGCGTTCGCGACCGACGTCAAGAACAACACGCTGCCGGCCGTGTCGTGGATCATCCCCAGCCTGCTCACCTGCGAGCACCCGGCGCTGCCTCCCGCGTTCGGCGCGCAGGGCATCGTCCAGGTGCTGAACATCCTGACGTCCAACCCCGCGGTGTGGGAGAAGACCGCTCTGATCGTCAGCTACGACGAGAACGGCGGCTTCTTCGATCACGTGCCGCCACCAACGCCGCCGCCGGGCACTGCCGGCGAATACGTCACTGTGCCGCTCGGCGGCGTTGCCGAGTCGATGGGTATTGCCGGCCCGATCGGGCTCGGCTTCCGGGTGCCGGGGCTTGTCATCTCGCCCTACACCCGCGGCGGGCTGGTCGCCTCCGAGGTGTTCGACCACACCTCGCAGCTGCGGCTGTTGGAGACGCGCTTCGGCGTGCCGGTGCCCAACCTTTCGGCGTGGCGGCGGAGCACCGTCGGTGACATGACCTCGGCGTTCAACTTCGCGGCTTCGCCCAACTCGGCGAAGCCGCGTCTGCCCGCGACCGGACCCGCGGCCACCAAAGCGCTCGCCGAGTGCAAGGTCGGCATCGATACGCTGCTCGGCACGTTCGACTCGAAGAACAACCCGTTCTCCTACCCGGTGCCGCCGAACAAGATGCCCACGCAGGAGAGGACGCCCCTGCGTGGGCAGCCCAGCGGCCCGCTCAGCGGCGCGACGACGGCTGCTGCGTTCACTGCTCCGTCTACCGATGGGGAGTCCTTGCCGGTCGTCACCGGCGGGAAGCCCCGCAGCCGGGTGGCAGCGACCGTCGACGCCGCCGTCGCCGCGCACCACGGCCAGTAGGGCGCGGCTGTCAGCCCTTGACGTAGCAGAGCTTTTCCGCGACCAACCCGTCCGATACCCGGAACAGGTCGACGCCGCGGACGTGCCCACCGTCCCAGCTGTAGCGCCAGCGGACGACGACGTGGTCGCCGCAGCACAGCTGATCCTCGGTCTCGAACCGGGCGGCGCCGGACGCGCGGAAGAACTCCACCCACGCCGCGCGGACGGCGTTCTGGCCGACGTGCCGAACGCCGTCGGGCGGGGCGGTGGACTCGAACACGCAGTCCGGCGTCATCGCCGCCATGATCGCCTCGACGTCGTGGCGCTCGAACGCCGCGGAGAACCGGGCGACCGCGGCGAGGACGTCCTCGTCGACGCCCGTCTGACTCATGTCGCGTACTCGCTCGCGCCGAACCAGTCGACCGCGACGACGTCCTCGTCGCCGACGACCCAGGCGTCGTGGCCGGACGGCAGCGAGGTGATGTCCCCTGGCCGGGCGTCGAACTCGGTGCCGTCGGCCATCCGGATCCGCAGCGTGCCGGACACGTGGTACTGGAAGTGCGGGGCCTCGCACAGGTCGGTGCCGGCGATCGGCTTGACGTCGTCCGACCAGCGCCAGCCGGGGGAGAGCACGAGGCGACCGATGTCGCTGCCGCCGATCTTGACGATCTCCAGGTAGCCGTTGGTGAATTTGCGCGTCTCGTCCGGTGCGCCGAAGCTGCGGTGCTCGGTCTCCTGTCGCTCGGTCATGGTGGGCTCCTCTCGGTTGTGTTTGCAGGACGTCCCGGACGCTACGAACCGCGCCTTGCAGCTATCTAGCGGTCATCATGAGGCGATGACGGGGGACGAGCCGATCGAGCTACGGCTGCTCGGTCGCTTCGTCGTGCTCCGCGACGGTCGAGAGGTCCCCGCGGCCGAGTTCGGCGGCCGCAAGGTTCGGGCACTGCTGCGTGGGCTCGCCATACGGCGGGGCAGCTTCATTCCCAACGATGTGCTGACGGACATGCTCTGGGGTGCGCGGGCGCCGGCGGATCCGGCCGCCAACCTGCAAGTGCTGGTCAACCGTGCGCGCCGCGCGCTCGGCCGGCCGGCGCTGGTGCTCACCGGCCCGGGCGGCTACGCGCTGGCCGGCGGCGACGCGCTGACAGTGGACGCCGAGCAGTTCCTTACCGGTCTGCAGCGAGCGCGCCGGCTGGACGGGCGGGCTGCGTTGGATGCTTATGCGCACGCCTTGGCCGGCTGGCGCGGCGAGCCGCTTGCCGAGGACAGCTACGCCGACTGGGCGGCCGAGTACCGCGACCGGCTGCTGCGCGCACGGCAGGCAGCGCTCGAAGAGGCAGCGCAAATGGCACTCGCAGCAGGTGATGTCGCGCGGGCCGTCGAGTTTGCGGCTGCCGCGGCCCTCGAGCAGCCGCTGCGTGAAGTCGCCGTGCTGACGTTGATCCGGGCCCTCGCCGCCGCGGGTGACCCCGCCGCTGCGCTGGGTCGCTACGACGACTACCGCCGCGCGCTCGCCGACCAGCTCGGCGTCGACCCGTCGGCCGAGGCTCAAGCGCTTCACGCCCAGCTGCAGACGGGTGCGCTGCCGGCGCGCCGGCGCACGATGCCCGCGCACGAGTTCGCCCGGCTGCCGTTCGTCGGGCGGGCAGCGGAGCTCGCCGCCGTTGCCGCCGTGCTGGAGGCGCCCGAGGTCGTCGTGGTGCGCGGCGCGTCCGGCGCGGGCAAGTCCCGGCTGGTCGATGCGTTGGCACAGCGGGCGCCGGTCGTGCTCGTGCGCGCGTTTCCGGCCGAACGGGACGAACCGTGGAGCCTCGCGCGCAGCCTCGTCCGGGAGATCCTGGCGGGCGACGCCGCCGCAGCCGCGACGCTGCCCGAACCGATCCAGGCCGCCCTGGGCTGGCTGCTGCCCGAAGTCGAGCAAGGCGACGGCGGCGCGCCACCCGACCCGGAGAGCCGGCGCGCGCTGCTCGTGGAGGCGATGATTCGGATGCTGCGCGACGCTGCCATGCCGGTCGTCGTCGACGACCTGCAGTGGGCGGACGCGACCAGCCTCGCGCTGCTCGAGGCGGTGCTGGCGCGGCTGTCCGGCGTGGGAGCCGGCGCGGGAGCCGGTGTCGGCGCGGTACTCGCGCTGCGCCCGGCCGAGGCCGCCGAGCGCGAGGCCGTGACTGCGTTGCTCACCCGCCTCGGCACTCGCGCCCGAATGGTGCAGTTGGGGTCGCTCGATCCGGCCGCGATCGCGCAACTGGTGGACGCCGCCGAGCTTGCCCGCGCGCTCGAGACTGCCACCGACCGCACGCCACTGGCGATCGCCGAGGTGCTTCGAGCTCTTGCGGCG
>DATFTS010000739.1:0-1781 GCA_035261645.1 Jatrophihabitans sp.
AGAGCGCTACGGCCGCCTCGATGTCGTCTTTGCCAACGCCGGCATCGAGCACTGCACGTCCATCCTCGAAACGACGGATGAGCAGTGGGCGCGGGTCATCGGCGTCAACCTCGGCGGGGTGTTCCACGTCTGCCGCGAAGGCCTGCGGGCAATGGTGGACTGTGGCTCGCGCGGCAGCATCGTGATCACCGCGTCGCCACACGCGTGGGTCACCGGCAAGGAGATCGCCGCATACGCAGCATCGAAGGGCGGCGCGGTCGCGTTCATGCACGCCCTCGCGCTCGAGGCCGCCGATTACGGCGTCCGGGTCAACGCGGTTGTGCCCGGAGCAATCGACACCCCGATGCTGCGTCGCGAAGCGGAGGCCGCCAGCGACCCGGAGGCGCAGCTTGCTGCACTGCGCGCGATCCACCCGATCGGGAGGGTGGGTCAGCCGGACGAGGTCGCGGATGCCGTCGTGTTCCTCGCCTCGGACCGCGCGCGGTTCATGACCGGGTCGTCCCTCGTCGTGGACGGCGGCTTGATGGCCGCGCAGTTCACCGGCGGCACGCTCAGCTACTCAGGAATGGAGAAGTGATGTCCGGCAAACAAGGTCTGATCGTGCCTGGTGCACCGCCGCCGGCCGGCCCGTACAGCCATGTCGTCATCGCCGGCGACTTTGTCTATCTGGCCGGACAGGGGCCGTTCGACAGCGAAGGGCAGCGTGTCGGCACGACCTTCGCCGAGCAGGCCAGGAAGACGCTCGAGAACCTGAGCTGGCTTGCTGAGGCGAGTGGCGCCTCATTGGCCGACGCGGTGCGCGTCGGTGTCTACCTGAGCGACATGTCGAACTTTGCCGCGATGAACGAGATCTACGCCGAGTTCTTCCCGGAGCCACGCCCGGTGCGCACCACGATCCCGTCCGCCCTTGTCGGCTTCGACATCGAGGTCGACGCAGTGCTGTACGCGCCTGATCGCCGAGCCGTCTGACCTGACCGCACGGCAACTCAATCCCATCGCCAAGGAGCAAGGGGGACCCACATGACCGCGCCCGTCACATCGTCCGAAAGCGGTACTGCCCGGCCGGGCCGGCTCAAAGGAAACGCCATCGGCGCGCTTGGTGCCGCCGTGATGTCGATGGCCTTCATGGGGCCGGCGACCAGCATCGCGTTCAACACCGCGCCGGGTGCGGCGAAGATCGGCTATGCCCTCCCGGTCGGCATCCTGCTTGCCCTGCTCGCGTGCTTGATCCTCGCGTCGACCATCGGGGCGTTCTCGAGCCGGCTCCCGTCCGCGGGGTTTGCGTACACGTTCAACACGCATGCGTTCGGCAAGGGCGCCGGGTTCGTTTCGGGTTGGCTGCTCGCATTCGCCTACGCGTCCATCGGACCGATCCTGTTCACGGCCATGGGGGCGTTCGGCAAGCAGTTCCTGCAGGACCAGTTCCACTGGAACGTGCCGTGGTGGATCATCAGCGGGCTGATGATGCTGCTGATCTGGTTCATCGGGTCGCGCGGCGTGAGCCGATCGACCAAGACGGCGCTGATCTTTCTGGTGCTGGAACTCGGGGTGATCCTGAGCCTGATCGGGACCGTGATCGGCAAGGGCGGCGCCAGCGGCAACACGCTCTCGCCGTTCAACCCGGCGCACTCACTGCACGGCATCAGCGGCATCGGATTCGGCATGCTGTGGGGCATCCTGATGTTCGTCGGCTTCGAGTCGGCGGCCACGCTCGGTGAAGAAACCCGCAACCCGCGTCGCAGCGTGCCGATGGCGCTGTTCGCCGCCGTGATCATGGTCGG
>DATFTS010000740.1:0-2852 GCA_035261645.1 Jatrophihabitans sp.
GCACCGCTTCGTCGACCCGCTCGACGGCGAGACCTACCTCTACAGCCAGTTCGAGACGGCGGACGCAAAGCGCCTCTACGCCTGCTTCGACCAGCCGGACCTGAAGGCGGCCTTCACGTTCCATGTGACCGTCCCGGAGCACTGGCAGGTCGCGTCCAACAGCCGCGTCGAGCGCGAGGAGCAGCTGACGGCGGGCAAGACGCTGCACTTCGCTCCGACGCCGCGGATCAGCCCCTACATCACCGCGCTGGTGGCCGGGCCCTATCACGTCGTCACCGATCACCACGACGGGATCGACCTCGGGCTGTGGTGCCGGCGGACACTGGCGCCCTACCTTGACTCGGCGAACCTGTTCGAGCTCACCAAGCAGGGCTTCGACTGGTACCACCAGAACTTCGGCGTCCGGTACGCCTTCGGCAAGTACGACCAGCTGTTCGTGCCGGAGTTCAACGCCGGCGCGATGGAGAACGCGGGTTGCGTCACGTTCCGTGAGGACTACGTCTTCCGCAGCCGGGTGACAGACGCTCGTTACGAACGGCGCGGCGAGACGATCCTGCACGAGATGGCGCACATGTGGTTCGGCGATCTCGTGACGATGCGCTGGTGGGATGACCTGTGGCTGAACGAGTCGTTCGCCACCTACGCGTCGGTCCTGTGCCAGACGAGCGCGACCCGCTGGCGCGACGCGTGGGCGACCTTCGCGAACACCGAGAAGACGTGGGCGTACCGGCAGGACCAGCTGCCCTCCACCCACCCGATCGCCACTGACGCGCCCGACGTACAGACCGCCGAGGTGAACTTCGACGGAATCACCTACGCGAAGGGCGCGAGCGTGCTCAAGCAGCTCGGCGCGTACGTCGGGGTCGACGCGTTCCTTGCCGGGTTGCGTGAGTACTTCACCGAGCACGCGTACGGCAACACGACGCTCGCCGACCTGCTGCGCGCACTGGAGAAGTCCTCCGGCCGCAACCTCGGCGACTGGTCGAAGCTCTGGCTCGAGACGGCCGGCATCAGCACGCTGCGGCCGCAGTTCGCCGTCGGCGCGGACGGCACCTTCACCTCCTTCGACATCGTGCAGAGCGCGCCGACGGACGTCGCTGCGTCCAACACGGTGCGCCCGCACCGGTTGGCGGTCGGCCTGTACGAGGAGCAGGACGGCCAACTGGTGCGCACCAAGCGCGTCGAGCTGGACGTCAACGGCGAGCGGACATCGGTGCCAGAGCTTGTCGGCGTCCGGCGGCCGGCCCTCCTGCTGATCAACGACGACGACCTGACCTACTGCAAGCAGCGCTTGGACGACGTCAGCCTGCGCACCCTGCGCACGGGCGGCATCGCGAAGCTGGCTTCGCCGCTCGCCCGCGCCCTCTGCTGGTCGGCGGCCTGGGACATGACCCGCGACGGCGAGCTGCCCACGCGCGACTACGTGGCGCTTGTCGCGGCCGGCGCGCACCTGGAGGGCGACATCGGCGTGATGCAGTCGCTTACCCGGCAGGCGCTGCGCGCTCTCGACATCTACGCCGATCCCGAGTGGGCACCGCAGGGGTACGCGATGCTTGCCGAGGCCGCGCAAACCGCGCTGCGATCCGTCGCGCCCGGCTCCGATCACCAGCTCGCGTGGGTGCACGCGCTGCTGGGCGCCATGCGCACGGACGAGCAGATCCAGTACGTCCGCGGCCTGCTGGACGGCAGCACCGTGCTCGAAGGGCTGGCCGTCGACGACGAACTGCGCTGGTCGATCGTCGCCGCGCTTTCCGCACTGGGCGCCGTCGGCCCGGACGACATCGCCGCCGAGCTCGAGCGCGACCCGTCCGCAGCCGGCCAGCGGCACGCCGCCCGGGCTCGCGCGCTGCAGCCGACGCCGGAGGCGAAGGCCGAGGCATGGCGGCTCGCGGTTGACGACGACGCGCTGCCCAATGCGATGCAGGAGGCGGTGATCGCCGGGTTCGCCCACCCGACTCAGGGGCAGTTGGTGGCGCCGTACGTCGAGCGCTACTTCGCCGACGTCCGCGACGTCTGGGACCGGCGCACGAGCGAACTCGCACAGAACGTCGTCGTCGGGCTGTTCCCGCTGTGGACGTCGACGGTCAGCCGGCAGACCATCGAGGCGGCAGACGCGTTTCTGGCCGGGGACGACATCCCGACTGCGCTGCGCCGGCTGGTGGGCGAAGGGCGGGCTGACGTCCAGCGGGCGCTCGCCGCACGGGAGGCCGACCGCAACGGCTGACGGCCTCTTACGCGTTACCCACATGGGACGGCTTCGTTAATCGGGATGTGGTAGCCGGTACCCCGAACGACCCGCTGACCCCGCCGACCCATCCGACGCGCCGCCCGCGGCCCGGCCCGGGGCTTACCGCTCCGCGAGCCGGCGGTCCGACGCCGGAGCTTCGGCCCGCTGAAGCGCAGCCGCTGGCCGCTGTTGGACCCACCTCGCCAGAACCCGTCAAAGCGCCCGGGTTCGCCGCGTTCGTCCGCCGCCACCCGTCGTTAGCCAGGCGCGGATCGGTCGGCGCCATCGCCGGCGGCGTGGCGCTGTTCGTCACGGCGGGTGTGATGGCCCCGCTGGCGGCCGCGCCAGTGGCCAAGCCGACGCCGCGGCCACCCTCGGCGAAGCCGTACAACCCCATGCTCGGCGCGCTGGCGACGCCATCGCCATCCGTTCCGGCCGTGCGCGAGGTGCTGCAGCGCAACCCTGTGCATGCGGCCAAGCCGGCGCCGGTGACCCACGGCGTCATCAGCGACCTAGCCGCCAACGGCGTCCCGCAGGTGGCGCTCAACGCCTACCGGGTGGCCGCGGCCCGGATGGCCAACGTCGACCCCGGCTGCGGCATGGACTGGGCGTTGCTGGCCGGCAT
>DATFTS010000741.1:0-4266 GCA_035261645.1 Jatrophihabitans sp.
GACGGGCTGCCACCTCCGGGTGATCGACGTGCCGGGCTGCAGCGTCACCTCGTCGGTGCGGCGGGCCGCGCAGTGGGTGAACACCAGCGGTTGGTCGCCTTCCAGTTCGTACTGCACCTTGCCCGGAGTGATGTCGACGTGCAGGCGTTGGCCGCGCGGACGAACTGAGAAACGCAGCCGTTCCCAGCCCGGCGGCAGCTGCGGACGGAACAGCAGGTGCTCGTTCGCATCCCGCATGCCGCCGAAACCGGCCACCAGCGCGAGCCAGCTCCCCGCGAGAGATGCTATGTGCAGGCCGTTCTGTGCGTTCTGCTGCAGATCCTCCAGGTCGGTCATCGCAGCCTCGGCGAGGTAGTCCGCGGCCAGGTCGAGGTGACCGACCTCCGCGGCGACCACGGCCTGCGTGCACGCCGACAGCGACGAATCGCGCACGGTGAGCGGCTCGTAATAGGCGAACGCGCGCGCTTTCTCCTCGGCGGTGAAGTCGGTGCTGCACCAGTGCAGTGCGAGAACGAGGTCTGCCTGCTTGATGACCTGTTTGCGGTAGAGCTCGAAGTAGTGGGCATTCAGGAGCAGCGGGTACTCGTTGTCCTTTGCCGAGCGCTCGAAGTCCCACACCTGCCGCTCGGTGAAACCGCGGGCCTGCTCGTGGACCTTCAGCCGCTCGTTGTAGGGCACCGCCATGTGGTCGGCGGCCCGGCGCCACTCCGCGATCTCTTCGGTGGTGACGTCCGTGTCGCCCTGCCAGCGCTGCGCGCAGGTCGCCGCCGCACGCAGGTTCGTCGCGGCCATCAGGTTCGTGTAGACGTTGTCGTCGCTGAGCGCGCTGTACTCGTCCGGCCCGGTGACGCCGTCGATGTGGAACTGCTTGTCCGAACCGTAGTAGCCCAGAGACATCCACAGCCGCGCCGTCTCGATCAACAGCGGCAGCGCTGTTTCCCGCTCGAACTCCTCGTCCGCCGTCCACCACAGGTGCCGCGCGGCTGCGACAGCGATATCGGCGTTGAGGTGCATCGCCGCCGCACCGGCTGGCCAGTACGCCGAGCACTCCTGCCCGCGGATCGTCCGCCACGGGAACGCAGCGCCACGCAGCCGTAAGGTGGCGGCGCGCTGCTTGGCCAGGTCGAGTATCGACTGCCGCCACCGCAACGCGTCCGCCGCTGCCTTCGGCGCAGTGGCCGACAGCAGCGGCAGCACGAACGACTCGGTGTCCCAGAAGGCGTGTCCGTCATAACCGGGCCCGGTCAGCCCCTTCGCCGGGATCGCGCGTTGCTCGGCGCGCGCGGCGGCTTGAAACGTGTGGAAGATGCCGAACCGCACCGCTTGCTGGATCGCAATCGGCCCATCGAGTTCGACGTCTGCGCCTGCCCAGAACTCGGTGAACGCCGCCTCTTGCTCGGCGAGCACCTCGTCCCAGCCCGCCTCTTCGGCGCTGACGAGCGCAGCCGCAGCCTGATCTCGCAGTGCCGGGACCGTTCGTTGGCTCGACCACCCGTACGCCACGAACTTGATGAGCTCCAGCTCCTCACCGGGCGCCAGATTGACCGAGACGGTGAACCGCGCCCAGTCCTCCTGCATGGTGAGGTCGGTGACGTATCGATTGCTGCACCGGTGAATGTGAGCCATCGCCGCTGCCATGTGCAGCTTGCTGGCGCGGGTGCGATGGATGAGCATGGCGCGATCCTCGGCGCCGAGGTGCTCGACCGGCTCCAACGCGTTCTCGATCACCGCGGCAACGCGCGGGTCTCCCGACTGTGGTGGCGTCTGCTCGTTGGCCACCAGCTCTGACTGCGCCACGACTCGCAGCTTGGTGTCGACCGGCTCCACCCGGTAGCGGATCGCCATGATCGACCGGCGCCGCAGCGAGACGAGCCGGGTGCTGCGCACCCGCACCCGCATTCCGGACGGCGAGCGCCAGATGGTCTCGCGATCGAGCACGCCGCGCTGCAGGTCGAGAGCACGCTCATGCACCTCGATGGACCCGTAGCGCAGGTCGAACGGTTCATCGTCGACGAGCAGCCGGATCAGTTTGCCGTTGGTGACGTTGAGGATCGTCTGCCCGGACTCCGGGTAGCCGTAGCCCGCCTCGGCGTATGGCAGCGGTCGCGTCTCATAGAAGGAGTTGAGGTAGGTGCCGGGCAGGCCGTACGGGTCGCCCTCGTCGAGATTGCCGCGCACTCCGATGTGCCCGTTCGACAGCGCGAACAGTGACTCCGTTTGAGCGAGGCGGGACTGGTCGAGCCCGACCTCCCGGATGCACCACGGCTCGGCCGGGAAGTGCCGGTCCGGGATCACAGCAGATCCGCAAGGTCCGAGACCACCACGTCCGCGCCGTGCTCGCGCAGCGCTTTGGCATGCGTGTCGTCGTGCCGGTTGACGCCCACCACGTAGCCGAAGTGGCCGCGCCGGCCGGCTTCCACACCGGCCGTGGCGTCCTCGAACACCGCGGCCCGGGACGGATCGACGCCGGCCAGCTGCGCGCCGGCCAGGAACGAGTCCGGGGCCGGCTTGCCAGCGATGCCTCTGGTAGCGATCGTGACGCCGTCGACCCTGCCTTCCACCAGGTCGGCGAGGCTGGTCACCTGCAAGACCTCGCCGGTGTTGGCACTCGACGAGACGACGATCCGGTGCAGACCGGCTGCCGCGGCGGCCTCGAGATAGCGGCGCGAGCCAGGGAAGACCTTGACTCCCGATTCCCGGATGCGTCGTACCACCTCGTCATTCTTGCGCTGCGAGATGGCGTAGACGGTTTCCGCGTCCGGCGGGTCGTCGGGTCCGCCCTCGGGCAGGTTGATGCCGCGCGCGGCGAAGAAGTCGCGGACTCCGTCGAGGCGGGGCTTGCCGTCGACGTAGTTCTCGTAGTCCTCCTCGGTGAACGGCGGCTGCTCGTGTGCCCGCAGCACCGGGTCGAACGTGGCCGCCCAGGCCGCTTTGTGCACGGCAGCGGTGTCCGTCAGCACGCCATCAAGGTCGAAGAGACAAGCCTGGATGCTGTCCGGTAGCCCTAGCATTCGTCTCGCTCTTCCGCTCTGCTTGATGGTCGTCTTCGCACGATTTACCCGATCCGGCTGGGTCAGGGGGTAGGGTATCCGCAGTCGCACACGTGCGCGCCGCCTCTCAGCCATAAGCGGTCGTCATTAAGGACCATGCCCGTGACCTCTGAGTCCACTTTCGTCCGAACCGACCGAATCGTGCGGCTCATGCCCTTAGAGACCACGACGTGCGACGAGTGGCGTGCGGCCATCGCCCTCTTCGGTGAGTGGGACGTCGCCAACGCTGCCGAACTGCGCACCGAGCTGACCCGGCATCTCGACGCCGGCCGCCGGGTGATCCGGGTGGACACTGCGGGCGTCGAGTTCATGGACTCCACCGCCATCGGCGAACTGATCGCCGCCAGTGAGCGCTGCCGCCTCGAGCACGGTTCGCTGATCCTCACCAACGTGCCGACGCGCATGAAGCGCTTGATCAGCGTGGCCGGGCTCGAGCACGTGCTGCTGGTCGATACGGCGGGGAACTTCGCGCAGCGCCCGTCTGCGTAGCCGCAGCTACTTCACCGTCGCGGTTGCGGCGGCTGATGCGGACGCGCTGCACGATCACGATCAGTACCGCAGCACCGGTGATTCCGAGCACCACCTGCTTGCCAACTCGCTTGCCCACCTGCGCCGTCTCGTCGAGCTTGGCCGCCAGCAGATCGGCCGTCTCGGCGAGTTCGGCCCGAGTCGCCTCGATGTCAGCCTTGATCTGCTGCTCGTCGCTCACCGTTTGACCGCCTGGCGGACGATCGCCACGTCTGCCTTGGCGCTCTCAACCGCCCCGGTGGGGATCGGCGCCCCGCCGCGCTTCACTCCGGCACGACCGGCAAGCGCGAGAACGCCAGCGAGGACGAACAGGCCCCCGGCGACGATCAGCGCAGCCAGCCAGGGCTGGAGGACGTTCGCGATCCCCAACACTCCGGCCGCCAGACCGCAGCCGGCACCGAAGAACGCCACGGCGCCACTAGCCCCGAACATGCCGAAGCCGACTCCGAACGCCTTCGCCTTGTGCTTTGCTTCGAGTTGGGCGAGAGCGAACTCGTCGCGGACCAGGCGGGAGACCTGCTCGCTCATCCGGGCGGTGAGCTGGCCGATCGACGCGCCGTTGAGTTCGGCGGTGTGGGTACGTAACGGCGGCTGTTCGTTCGCCGAGACGGTCATGGCTCCTCCGCGTTCGGGTTCTGTCAACCTGCCTGCCCGCCTTGCACGACTCCGTAACACCCGGTGGGTACAC
>DATFTS010000742.1:0-1521 GCA_035261645.1 Jatrophihabitans sp.
GCTGAACCAGGCAGCGGTGGCCGGCATGTACGTCTCCAGCGCGATCGCCATTGCGGTTGGGGCGCTGACGCCGTTCGTCGCGTTGATCATCGTTGCGGCGCCGCGGGCCGTCCGGGCGCTGCAAGTGATGTCCCGGCCCGCGCCGGCCACGCCGCCAGCGGGCTACATCGGCTGGCCGCTGTGGTACCACCGCGTCTGCCTGGTGCACAACCGCGCCTTCGGCTGGCTCTATATTGCCGGGCTTGCGCTCGGCGCCGCCTTCCCGCACGTGCACGTGTGACGTCCTTGCGCTGGATTGGAATATCCGGAAGGGCTGGACGAGACTGGCCGTACCAGGTACGACGGTCACCAGGCTGGAGGATCAGATGGCGTACTTCGTCACCGGCGCGACGGGCTTCATCGGGCGGTTCCTCGTCGCCGAACTCCTGGAGAATCGCGAGGGGACGATCTACTGCCTGGTTCGCGCCGGCTCCCTAGACAAACTGGACGCGCTGAAGGAGCGGCTGGGCGACGACGAGCGCATCGTCCCAGTGGTGGGTGATCTCTCGAAGGCACGCCTGGGCGTCGACGACGCCGAGATCGAGCACCTCTCCGGCCACATCGAGCACTTCTTCCACCTAGCCGCCATCTATGACCTCACGGCAGATGGCGACACCCAGCGCGCGGCCAATGTCGAGGGGACGCGGCACGCGCTGCAACTGGCCGAGGCGGTAGGCGCCGAGCACTTCCACCAGGCCAGCTCGATCGCGGCTGCCGGGCTGTATCGCGGCGTGTTCACCGAGGACATGTTCGACGAAGCGCAGGACGTCGATCACAACCCCTACTACCAGACCAAGCACGAATCCGAGCGTGTTGTGCGCACCGAAGCAAAGGTGCCGTGGCGCATCTACCGCCCCGGCGCGGTGGTCGGCCATTCAAAGACCGGCGAGATCGACAAGATCGACGGCCCGTACTACTTCTTCAAGGCCATCCAGCGCCTGCGCGGCGTCACACCATCGTGGCTTCGCGGCGTCGGCGTCGAGGGCGGCGAGATCAACCTGGTGCCGGTCGACTACGTCGCCAAAGCGATGGATCACCTCGCGCACCTGCCCGATCTGGACGGTCGCACCTTCCACCTGACCGACCCCGAGCCGCTGACCGTCGGCCAGTTGTTCAAGGCGCTGACGAAGGCGGCGAAGGCGCCGCAGCCGGCCGTGAACGTCGACGCCCGCGCGTTCGACGCCCTGCCGATTCGGTTGGGCACAACGCTGTCGCAGCTGCCGGGCGCGCGCCAGGTGACCGACCTGCTGCTCGCCGAGTTCGGTATCCCCCGCGAGGCGTTCCAGTACCTCACCTACCCGACGCACTTCGACTCCACGACGACCCGCGCACTGCTGCACGGATCGGGCATCGAGGTCCCGCCGCTCGCCACCTACGTCCAGACACTCTGGGACTACTGGGAGCGCACGTACAGCCCGGATCGCAAGAAGGACAAGCAGCTTGCCCGCGCCATCAAGGGCAAGACCGTGATGATCACAGGTG
>DATFTS010000743.1:0-10071 GCA_035261645.1 Jatrophihabitans sp.
CCGGCGGTGTGGGTGCCGCGGCCGGCGCGGCCGCGCGGACTGCCCGACCCAGGGCCGTGGGGGCGCCGGCTGCTCATCGGCATGATCGAGACTGCGGGTGGGCACCGCCCGCTCCAGCAACTGGCCGCCATGCTCAGCCCCGCGGTCAGTCGCGGCCTGGGTGCCGACTTCGAGCTTGCGGCGCGCAACGGCCGACCGCATTGGCTGCACCGGGCGGTCATCCGCTCGATGCGAGTAGCCGAGCCGGCGACCGGCGTGGCTGAGCTGTGCGCAACCGTCGACGCGGGCGGCCGCGTGCGGGCCATCGCCATCAGGCTCGACGAGCAGCACGGAAGGTGGCGCTGCACCCGCCTACAACTCGGTTAGCCAGGCGGCGGCTTACCGCTTCCGCTTGCTCTTGTTGCCGCGAGCGCCACGGTTCGGATTGCGGCGTGTCTCCTGACGGCGCGTGGTGCTCGACTGGCTGCCGACCTTGTCGTCGTCCCCGCCACCGGCGCTCGTCTGCACCGCCGGCGCGTCGGACCCCAGCTCGGGCGCGGAGTAGGTCAGCGGCTTGTTGCCACCGATCCGGTCCAGGCCCTTCGCGTTGACCTTCGGCTTGCCGTTGCTGTGCGTGTCGTGCTCCTCCTGCGCCGCCTCCAGCAGCGTGAGGTCGAGCTTCGGCTCCTCGCCGTCCGCCTCGATCGACGGGGCGGCCGACTTTGTCAACGACGGTGCCGCTGCCTCAGCTGCCGCCGCCTCCGCACTGGCCTCGTCCACCTGGACGTCGAGGTTGAACAGGAAGCCGACGGACTCCTCCTTGATGGCGTCCATCATCGCGCCGAACATGTCGAAGCCCTCGCGCTGGTACTCGACGAGCGGATCGCGCTGGGCCATGGCCCGCAGGCCGATGCCCTCCTGCAGGTAGTCCATCTCGTACAGGTGTTCGCGCCACTTCCGGTCGAGCACGGACAGCAACACGCGCCGCTCCAACTCCCGCAGCACCTCGGAGCCGAGTTCCTCCTCGCGCTGGTCGTAGCCGGCCTGCGCGTCCGCGACGAGTTCTTCGACGAGGAAATCGCGGGTGAGATCAGCCTTCTCGCCGCCGGCCTGCTCGATCGCCTCGTCGACGGTCAGCGAGATCGGGTACAGCGTCTTGAGCGCCGTCCAGAGCTGCTCAAGATCCCACTCCTCCGGGTACCCGGAGGCGGTGGCGCCCTCGACGTAGCTGGTGATCACGTCAGTGATCATCGGCCGGATCTGATCGGAAAGGTCCGCCCCATCGAGCACGCGGCGCCGCTCGTCGTAGATGACCGTCCGCTGCTTGTTCATCACCTCGTCGTACTTGAGGACGTTCTTGCGGATCTCGAAGTTCTGCTGCTCCATCTGCGTCTGCGCCGACTGGATCGCCTTCGAGACCATCTTCGCCTCGATCGGGACGTCCTCCGGCAGGCGCAGCATGTTCATCATCGCCGCGACCCGCTCGCCGTTGAAGCGGATCATCAGGTCGTCCTGCAGCGAGAGGTAGAACCGCGACGCGCCGGGGTCGCCCTGCCGGCCGGACCGTCCGCGCAGCTGGTTGTCGATCCGCCGCGAGTCGTGCCGCTCGGTGCCCAGGACGTACAGACCGCCGAGCTCCACGACTTCGTCGTGCTCCTTGGCGGCCTCTGCCTTGGCCTTCTCCAGCGCGTCCGGCCAGGCGGCCTCGTACTCCTCCGGCGTGTCGTCCGGGCTGAGCCCACGATCGCGCAGCACGAGGTCGGCGGCGAACTCCGGGTTGCCGCCGAGCTGGATGTCGGTGCCGCGGCCGGCCATGTTCGTCGAGACCGTGACGGCGCCCTTGCGGCCCGCGTTGGCGATGATCGCCGCTTCACGTGCGTGGTTCTTCGCGTTGAGGACCTCGTGCGGGATGCCCTTGCGCAGCAGCAGTTGCGCCAACCGCTCGGACTTCGCGACGCTCGTCGTGCCCACCAGGATCGGCTGACCGTTCTGGTGCCGCTCCTCGATGTCGTCCACGACAGAGGCGAACTTGGCGTCCTCGGACTTGTAGATCAGGTCGTTCTCGTCCAGCCGGATCATCGGCATGTTCGTGGGGATCGGCACGACGCCCAGCTTGTAGATCTGATGCAGCTCGGCGGCTTCCGTCTGCGCGGTACCGGTCATGCCGGAGAGCTTCTCGTACAGCCGGAAATAGTTCTGCAGGGTGATCGTCGCGAGAGTCTGGTTCTCCTGCTGGATCTGCACGTTCTCCTTGGCCTCGATGGCCTGGTGCATGCCTTCGTTGTAGCGCCGGCCGTGCAGCACGCGTCCGGTGAACTCGTCGACGATGAGCACCTCACCGCTGTTGACGATGTAGTCGCGGTCGCGCTTGAAAAGTTCCTTGGCCTTCAGCGCGTTGTTGAGGTAACCGACGAGCGGCGTGTTCGCGGCCTCGTACAGGTTCTCGATGCCGAGCTGGTCCTCGACGAACGCGACGCCCTCTTCGGTGACGGCGACGGTGCGCTTGCCTTCCTCGACCTCGTAATGCGTGTCGCGATGCATGCGCGGCGCGAGGCGGGCGAACTCGAGGTACCAGCGTTGGTTCTCCTCGGCCGGACCGCTGATGATCAGCGGCGTGCGCGCCTCGTCGATCAGGATCGAGTCGACCTCGTCGACGATGGCGAAGTTGTGGCCGCGCTGCACCAGGTCGTCGAGCGACCAGGCCATGTTGTCGCGCAGGTAGTCGAAACCGAACTCGTTGTTCGTGCCATAGGTGATGTCGCAGGCGTAGGCCGCCTTGCGCTTCTCCGGAGGCAAGTCGTTGACGATCTTGCCGACGGACAGGCCCAGGAAGCGGTGCACCCGACCCATCCAGTCGGCGTCGCGGCTGGCGAGGTAGTCGTTGGTGGTGACGATGTGGACGCCGTCACCCCCCAGCGCGTTGAGGTAGGCGGGCAGCGTGGAGACCAGCGTCTTGCCTTCACCGGTCTTCATCTCGGCGATGTTGCCGAGGTGCAGGGCGACGCCACCCATGAGCTGCACCTTGTAGTGAAACTGGCCGAGGGTGCGGCGTGCGGCCTCCCGGACGACGGCGAACGCCTCTGGCAGCAGGTCGTCGAGGGTCTCACCGTCGCCCAGTCGCTCGCGGAACGTGTCGGTCAACGCACGCAGTTCCGCGTCGGTGAGGTCGACATAGTCTTCCTCGAGGGTCTCGATATGATCGGCGATCGCCGCAAAGCGCCGGACCTGCTTCTGCTCACCGGCGCGGAGCATCTTGGCTAGAACCACGCACGCCATGGTACGGGGCGCACCGCGATACGGCCGATTCACTGCGGGTAACGGCCAGGAACAGAGGCGGTGGGCTCTGGCAAGCTGATCATATGGGCCAGTTTCGGGGCGTCGATCTTGACGATCTCGAACTGGTGGGCGATCGACTGGTGCTGCGTCCATGGCAGTCCGACGACGCGGCCCGGGTGCACAAGGCCATGCAGGACCAGCGGATGCACCAATTCCTGGCCCTGCCCAACCCCTACACAGCCGTGGATGCGCGGCGCTTTGTGACCGAGATCGCGACCATTCCGCGGGCCGACGGCACCGGGCTGGACTGCGCCCTGATCGAGCGCGGGACAGGGCGGGTCGTCGGGTCGGCGTCGTTGCGGCTGGGTGGCGACCCGGAGATCGGATATTGGGTGGCCCCCGACGCGCAGGGCCACGGGTTCGCGGCGGAGGCCAGCCGGGTGCTGGCCGAGTGGGCGTTCGAACTCGACATGCCGCGGGTGCGGCTGGCCTGCGACGTGCGCAACCTCGCATCAGCGCGCACGGCGCTCGCGGCCGGCTTCCGCTTCGAAGGGGTCACCCGCAACGGCGTGACGAGTCCGGGCGGAGGCTGGGTGCCGGAGCGCCGTGGTGATCTTGCTCGGTTCGCGCGCCTGCCCGCTGACCCGACATGCCGGGTGCCGTACGCGTTCGCACCCTTCCCCGAGGAAGGGCTCACGGACGGCGTTCTCCGGTTGCGGGTGATGGAGGCCGACGACGCTGCCACCCTCAGCGAAACCGATGATGATCTAACGGTGAAGTGGGGCTTCACGGGCCAGCCGAGCCCGCCGGACGACGTGCGGCGCAACGCGGCACGGGCCGGCTTGGACTGGCTGGTCGGCACGACGGCGTCGCTGTCGATGGTGGACGTCGCGACGGGAGCGGTCGCCGGCTCGCTGCGCCTGCGCAAGCCCGGGCCACCGCAGGTGGGCGGCATCGGTTACGTGGTGCACCCGGCGTTTCGCGGACGGGGTTACACCACTCGCGCGCTGCGACTGCTGGCGCCATGGGCCTTCGACGTGGCCGACTTCGCGCGGCTCGAACTCGGCGCGAAGGTCGGCAACGATGCGTCCCTGCGCGCCGCGGCCGCTGCCGGCTTCGAACCGGACGGCGTCCGCAGGCGGCGGCTGCGCAACCCTGATGGCAGCTTCAGCGACGAAGTGCGCTACGCCCTGATCAACCCTCGCTACGCGTAAGCGAGCCAGATGCGGACCGCAGCGAGGATGGCCCGCGAAGAAGCTCCGAGGACGCGGAGCCTCTGACCACGCGAAACGCTAGGAGAGCCGGATCAGGCCGTAGTCGTAGGCACGCCGGCGGTAGACGACGCAGGGCTTGCCGCTGCCGGCGTCGCTGAACAGGTAGAAGTCGTGCCCGACCAACTCCATTTCGAACAGCGCCTGGTCGATGGACATTGGCTTGGCCGGATGCTCTTTCTCGCGCACGATCCGGCCAGGGCGGTCCTGATCGTCATCGAGGTCAGCCTGGGCATCGGCCGCGGTCTCTGGCATGACCGTCGGCGGCAACAGGCCGGTGGCCGCGGCGACCGAGCGGGGGGTCCGCTTTCCGTAGTGCACGCGCCGGCGATCGGCCGCCTGCCGCAGCCGGCGTTCGAGACGGTCCGTCGCCAGGTCGAGGGCCCTGTAGAAGTCGTCGGCGCAGGCTTCGCTGCGCACGACAGGACCGCGCGTGCGGCAGGTGATCTCGACATGCTGACAGCTGCCGTTCTGCCGCGGGTTCTTCTCATGTTGGAGTTCGACGTCGGTACGAATGATCTTGTGGTCGTACCTCTCGAGTTTGCCGAGCTTGTCGCTCACGTGTTGCCGATAATGATCGGGGATGACGACGTTGCGGCCTCGGACGACGATCTCCATCTTGCCCGCGACAGTGTCCATACGACCTCCACCATGCTTGGGCGTCGGCCGCCACATGGTGCTGGCTTTGCCTGCTGGGGGGCCGAGTCGCCGCTCTCGGTCAGGTCTTTATCACGCTAGTCCGTGTGGCTGGCGATGCCAATGGGAAGCTAAGCGAGTGGCCCCGGCGTGGCGTGGCGGCGACCGCCGCAGCGCCGAGTACCGGCCAGCCCGCCGCCACCATCGCACGGCGCGCCTCGCGCAGCGTGGCGCCCGTCGTGACGATGTCGTCGACGATGATCGCGACCAGGCCAGGCGGTGCCGGCGCTGCTGTCATCGCGTTCGCGAGGTTGCGGGCTCGTTCGTCCGTGCTCAAGCCTGCGGAGTCGGCGACCTGCCGTGTCAGCCGCAGCGCGTCAGGGGCGACGCGCACGCCATTCGAGCGGGCGGCGTGCCGCGCGAGCCGCAGCACGTGCGCGCCGCCACGCGCGGCCGAGGCCGATCGGGCCGACGGCACGCTGGCGAGCACCACTCGACCCGGCGGGCTGCGCCCAGGAGCGAGCGCGCAGCCCACCGCCCGCCCGAGCAGCTCGCCAAGCGGTCGGGCGAGGTCGCGCCTCCCGCGCTCCTTGTACGCGAGCAGGGCCGATCGGATAGCCGCCTCGTACACGCCGGCCGCCCACGCCCCCGCCGCACCGCGGCACGGCGCCCCCTCGGGAAGACAGGCCGGGCACAAGGCACCGAGCGCGCTGCCACAGCCGATGCACCGACGCGGCAGCACCAGGTCGACGAGGGCCGCAAGAACTGACACGCCTCCGAGGGTGCCAACCGCAACGGACACGGACGGCGACGTCACGGCCGGCTGTGGACCGCGCGCCGATCGAACGAACGGGCTGTGGAAAGCGGCCAGCAAATTCGCACACGAGGTATAAGCCGGCGCGCCTACTCGAGGTACACCGGCGCACTCCCCGGCGTCTGGCCGGTGGGCCCCGGGCTCACCCATGAGCTACCGCTCTGCTGCCAGACGTAGTCGCTGGCCGACACCCACACGTTCGACGCGGTCGCCGCGGTCACGCTGTCCGGTGGGCTCGACAGGTTGCCGATGGTCTGGTTGGCCCACTCAGACCCGTCAGCGCCCGTCTCGAACACCCGCGAATCCTGCGAGCCGACGAGGTAGCCGATCGCAAACAGCTTGAACGAGTCGAGCCAGGCCACGTCGCGCACGACGACGCCCTGCGGGCTGATCGGTACCAAGCCATCGATGCTGACAGTGCCTGCACCACGCACGACCGAGCCGATGTAGAGCTGCGCGGAGCCACCGGCCCCGGACACCACCATGGCGACGCGTGAACCCTCCGGACTCAGCCGCACCGAGAGCACCTGGCCGCCGCCGGAGACAGCGCGGATCGGCACCACATGCGCGCGCGGCGGCCCGTCGCCGACGTTGACCCGATAAACCTGCGAGCCGTCGCCGATCCATACTTCGCCGCGGCCCGGGACGAAGGCCGGCCGACTCAGCACCCCGCGCAGCCCCGTGCGCTGCAAACCGTGCTGGGTGCCCACCTCCAGCTGTGCGCCGGCGCCAGTACCCACGACGCCCGCGACGAGCAAGGGCCCGTCCGCCTTGGGCCGGCTGACCGCGACCGACGACAGGAACAAGCTGCCGTCCGAGAGCGGCCCGGCGAGCGCCTTGCCCGAGTCGTCGTGCACCCGTCCGCCCTGCAGGTAGTAGACCTTCGACTCCGGCAACGGTGGCCCGATCGCCTGGGTGAAGTCCGCCGCGCTGAAGGGCGCCCCCTGCACGGCGCGGATCATGACCGGCCGGCCGCCGTCAGTGATCGTGATCTCGCCACCGGAGAGCGGCTCGTCCAGCGTCTCGGCGAGTTGCGCGGCAAGGCGGTCGCGCACCGAAGGATCCAACTGGCTGCTGCCCGGCACCTCGACATTGGTCGGCGAGCCGAGCCGTACGAGCATCTGGCGCGCGTCGGCCTGCGCCGGCAGCGTGTCCAGACTCACCGCGTTCTGCAACTCCGGGCGGGGCCCGTCGACGATCTGGGTGAGCAGCCATTCGGCGAGCTCAGTGCGGTCGGCGAGCGCGCTCCAGCGCAGATCAGGGACGAGCGAGTTCTTCGCGGCGTCGTAGAAGTAGAGGACGCGCTGCTGATACGTCGAACGGAACTGCTGGTCGGTGAGCAGCAGACCCGAGTGCAGGTTGGAGATGCGATATGCGTCGCCGGCCTTGGCGATGGCGAAGACGAACGGCTGCCGGTCGCCGCCTTCGCCCTGGGCCAGCAGCGACGGTGTGTAGATGCCGTGCTGGTCGAGTGTTCCCAACACCCGTCCGAAGACAGTGACCGAATGCCTGCGCTGGTTGTACGTGCCGATGGAGACGTCGTTGGCGATGATCGTGGCGCCGCCGTCCGTCCAGCCGTTGCTGGCGGCCGAGGTGAGGTAGGCACGCGCCGTGTTGTGATCACCGGTGTTGCTGGCGTTGGCCTGCAGGAACCACTGCACGACCGTGCGCGGATCGCCGTTCAGGAACGGCGGCGGCAGGGCCGTGCTTCTGACCTGTGGCGACACCGGCTCGACGGTTGCCGGCGTTGATGAGGACGGCACGCCGGTGCAGCCGGCGAGAAGGAGCAGACCAAGACACGCGACGAGCAGACGCCTCATTCGTCGTCCTCGTCGACGTCGTCAGGCACCAGGGGCAGCGGCGAATGGATCAGCGTGTGCCCCGCGAGCCGCGGCAAGGTGAGCCGGAACTGCGCGCCGCGACCGCCCTCGCCCCATGCCTGCAGCCAACCGTCGTGCAAGCGCGCGTCCTCGAGTGCGATGGCAAGCCCGAGACCCGTGCCGCCGGTGACCCGGCTGCGGGACGGATCGCCGCGCCAGAACCGGTTGAACACCAACGCCGCCTGGCCGGCACGCAACCCAACGCCGTGATCGCGAACCGTCACCGCGACCGCGTCGTCGTCGTAGCCGACCGTGATGATCACCGGCTTGCCTTCCCCGTGGTCGAGGGCGTTGCCGATCAGGTTGCGAAGGATGCGTTCGACGCGCCGTGCATCCATGTCGACGCTCACCGGCGCATCAGGACACTCGACGACCACCTCGCTGCCGTGCCGCTCGGCCAGCATGCGGTTCGCTTCCACGCTGGTGGAGACGACGCCACGGATGTCGGCCGGTTCGGATTCGAGCTGGGCGACGCCGGCGTCGTAGCGCGATATCTCGAGCAGATCGGCGAGCAGTGCCTCGAACCGGTCCAGCTCGGCGTGCAGCAACTCCGCCGCGCGAGACAGCTCGGGAGGGTAATCGGCACGGCTCGCGTGCAGGTACTCGGCGGCCATCCGGATCGTCGTCAACGGCGTACGGAGCTCGTGCGAGACGTCGCTGGTGAACCGGCGCTGCAGCCGGCCCAGGTCCTGGAGCCGGCGGATCTGCCGCTGCAGGCTGTCGGCCATCTCGTTGAACGACTGCCCGAGCCGCGCGATGTCGTCGCTGCCGTGCACCGGCATGCGTTTGGACAGGTCCCCGGCGGCGAGCTTGCCCGCGGTTTCGGCTGCTGTTCGCACCGGCCGCACCACCTGGCGCGTCACGATCAGCGCGATGGCAAGGACGAGCACCACCAGCGCGATCCCGGCAAGGAGCACCGTGCGCTGCACGAGGTCGATCGTCTGCTGCTCGGCGACGAGCGGGAACAGGTAGTACAGCTCGAACACCCCACTGCGCGCCTGCACCTGCTCACCGACGATCAGACCGTCGGAGGTGTGCGTCGACGTGTTCGACACCGGTAGCTGCGCGTACTGCCAAGCCAAGTTGCCCCGACGCACCGCGTCGCGCAGCGCGGTGGTGACGGCGGCGGCGTTCGCGTCGGCCTCGGCGTTGGCCGGCGAATCGATCACCAGGCTGAAACTGCCTGCAGCCGGCCCCCCGGCCGTCAGGCTGGACTGGATCTGGACCTTGGCCTGGGTGACGTCGTTCGCGACGTCGGCCTCCTTGTCCTGCAGCACCACCTGTGCGACGTTGAGCCCGATGCGCGCTTGGTCGATCGCGGCGTCGCGCTTGGCCCGCAGGACTCCCCCGGCGACCTTGTCGACCAGGAACAAACCGATGACGATGACCACGACGCTGGTGACGACAGCGGTCGTCGCGCCGACGCGAAGTTGCAGCGACCGCCGCCACGCGGCCACGCAGCGCACTGCGGCGCGGCGAAGTACCGCGGCCAGCCAGGAGAGGGCCGCGACAACGCGGCCGGGTGCGGTCGCACCGACCTGCTCGCCGACCGGCGCGCTGATCATGCGACGGACTCGATCATGGGGGGCCGGCCTTGTACCCGACACCGCGCACCGTCAGCACGACCTCCGGCCGTTCCGGGTCGCGCTCGACCTTCGCGCGCAGCCGCTGCACGTGGACGTTCACCAACCGGGTGTCGGCCGCGTGGCGATAGCCCCACACCTGCTCGAGCAGCACCTCGCGGGTGAACACCTGGCGCGGTTTGCGGGCCAGTGCGACCAGCAGGTCGAACTCCAGCGGCGTCAGCGCGATCGACCGGCCGTCACGGCGCACCTGGTGTGCCAGTACGTCGATCTCGACGGCCGATTCCGCCGGGCCGATCGTGAGCGTCTCGGTGGAGATGTCCTCGTGCTGGCGCAGCCGCGCACGCATCCGGGCGACGAGTTCCTTGGGTTTGAAGGGCTTGACGACATAGTCGTCGGCCCCGGACTCGAGGCCGAGGACGACGTCCACGGTGTCCGTCTTCGCGGTCAGCATGATGATCGGCGTCCCGCTCTCGGCGCGGATCGCCCGGCAGACGTCGATGCCCGACATTCCGGGCAGCATCAGGTCGAGGAGCACGATGTCCGGCTTCGTCTCCCGGAACGCCTGCAGCGCACGAGATCCGTCGGCCACGAAGGCCGGCTCGAACTGGTCGGTGCGCAGGACGATCCCG
>DATFTS010000744.1:0-13354 GCA_035261645.1 Jatrophihabitans sp.
CACGACCCCCTGTCCCCCAGACAGGTGCTCTACCAAGCTGAGCCACGTCCCGGTCGCATCGACGTCGTAACCCTATCGCAGCGGCGCACGAACCTTCCGCCAAACCGCACCCGCCGGAGATTGTCGGCGCGCGACGCTAACTTCCCGTCGTGCCTGGTTCCTCGTCCTACACAGACGCCGACCTTGCGAACGCCGTCGGGTCATCGCGCTCGTGGCGAGGTGTGCTTCGCGCTCTCGGTTTGACCGCGACCTCCGCCGGTTCGATGCGCGCAGCGCGGCGCCGAGCGGACGCACTCGGCCTTGACTACACCCACTTCACCGGGCAACGCACGTGGTCCGACCGTGAATTGGCGCGGGCGCTGGCTTCCGCGACGACGTGGGCGCAGGCACTCGATGCGCTGGGGCTGGCGAGTAACAACGGCCGGTCCTTGGCGACCGTGCGGGCTCACGCCCTCCGTCTCGGTCTTGCGACGGAACACTTGAAACCGGTCCGTCCACGAACAGATTCACCCGCCGTCCGAGAACCCCGACTCGAATACCTGCGCCGTGCCGGCCCGCTGCTGGCGGCGGCGTGGTTCACGCTGCGTGGCTACGAGGTGGCGTGGCCGCTGGAACCGTGCCGCTACGACCTGGTCGTCACGGCAGACGCCCGACACCAGCGGGTGCAGGTGAAGACGACTGCCCAACTGGGCTGCACAGCCGGTACGGCTTCCATCTCGAGCAGTCGGGACTCAGGGCGCGCGGTATACGGTCCGGACGAAGTCGACCTGTTCTTCGTGATCGACCACGAGCTCAACGCGTTCCTCATCCCGCTTGCTGCCGTTGCCGGCTACACACGGATCCAGCTCAACCATTACGGCGCCTACCAGATCGCAGAACGAGGTCAATGGCTCACTGCGATCACCGCTGCACGAGCCGCGTCTCCGGGCGGGTCAGCTGCTTAGCGCTTGCGCTTCTCCCGCACCCGCACCGAGATCTCGATGGGGGTTCCGGTGAAACCGAAATCCTCGCGCAGCCGGCGTTCGAGGAAGCGACGGTAGCCAGCTTCGAGGAACCCGGTCGTGAAGAGGACGAAGCGGGGCGGGCGAATGTCCGCCTGGGTCGCGAACAGCACCCGCGGCGCCCGACCCCCGCGCGGCGGCGGCGGAGTCTGCGCCACCACTTCACTGAGCCAGGCGTTGAGCCGGCCGGTTGGGACACGGGTGTCCCACGACTCGAGCGACGTCGCCAGTGCCGTCGCCAGCTTGTCCACCGACCGTCCGGTGCGCGCCGAGACGTTCACCCGGGGCGCCCAGGCGACGCGGGCGAGATCACGCGAGATCTCCCGCTCCAGTTGGTCGCGGCGGTCCTCGTCGACGAGATCCCACTTGTTGAAGGCGACCACGAGCGCTCGACCGGCCTCGACCACCTCGCCGATGACGCGCTGGTCCTGCTCGCTGATGGGCTCGGACGCGTCGAGCAGGACGACTGCTACCTCGGCCGCCTCGATCGCCGCGGCGGTGCGCAGGCTGGCGTAGTACTCCATGCCGTTCGCCTGGTGCACGCGCCGGCGCAGCCCGGCGGTGTCGACAAAGCGCCAGGTCTCCTGGCCGAGGTCCACCAGGCTGTCGACCGGGTCGATCGTCGTACCCCCCACCGGATCGACGACCGAGCGCTCCTCGCCGGTCAGCCGGTTCAACAAGCTCGATTTGCCGACGTTCGGCCGTCCCACGAGCGCAACGCGGCGCGGGCCCTCCTCGACGTCGATGTCGGCCGGTGCGTCCGGCAGCTCCTCCAGCACCGCGTCGAGCAGGTCACCACTGCCGCGCCCGTGCAGGCCGCTGACCGGGTGCGGCTCCCCCAGCCCCAGCGACCACAGCTCGGCCGTGTCCGGCTCGTATCGCTCGTCGTCGACCTTGGTCACAGCCAGCACGACCGGCCGGTTGGCCCGGCGCAGGGTTCGCGCCACCACCAGATCGGTCTCGGTGGCACCGGTGCGACCGTCCACGACGAACAGGACGACGTCCGCGGCCGCCGCGGCGCGCTCGGCCTGGGCGGATACCCGGGCCTGCAACCCACGCGCGTCGGGTTCCCAGCCACCGGTGTCGACAAGGGTGAAGCGCCGTCCGCTCCACTGCGCGTCGTATGCCACCCGGTCACGCGTGACACCTGGCGTGTCCTGCACGACCGCTTCCCGCCGGCCGAGGATCCGGTTCACAAGCGTCGACTTGCCGACGTTCGGCCGGCCGACCACCGCGACAACCGGCGCGACCCCGACCTCGTCGGTGAGCTCGGACATCACGATCTGACGGCCGCCACGAGCTGCACGAGCCGGGCGACCACCTCGTCGATGTCTAGATCCGTCGTGTCGAGTTCCAGCGCGTCCGGCGCCCGGCGAAGCGGGCTGGCCGCGCGGGTGCTGTCGAGTTCATCGCGACGACGGATGTCGGCGGCGACGTCGGCGACGTCGGTGTTGAGCTCCCCGGCGCGCCGAGCCGCGCGCGCTTCCGGACTTGCGGTGAGAAAGACCTTCGGCCGAGCCGTCGGCCACACCACCGAGCCGATGTCACGCCCTTCGACCACGATGCCGCCGTCCTCGATCAGCTCACGCTGGGCATCGACCATGAGGGCGCGCACCGCGGCGACCGCCGACACTGCGGAAACCGCAGCCGTTGTCTGTGCCGAGCGGATCTCTGCGTCAACCGGTTCGCCGTCGAGCGTGATCGAGACCTGCTCCGGGTCGGTCGAGATGACGATCTTGGACGCCTCGACGACCCGGGTGATGCCCACTGGGTCGTGGAGGTCGGCGGCGTGGCGCAGCACCGCAACCGTTGCGGCGCGGTACATGGCACCGGTGTCGAGGTAGCGAGCCCCGAGTTTCCTCGCGAGGCGTCGAGCGACGGTCGACTTGCCGGTTCCGGATGGGCCGTCCAATGCGACGACCCCGGTGAAATCGGGACCCACTTTGATGAGGATACGGACCGCTACTGCGGCAGGTCCGTGCGCAGCGCACTCGCGCCACGCAGATACACGTGCCTGACCTCACGACGAGTGAGCGGAGTCTCGACGTGTGCGAGCAGACGCAGCACCCGAGGCATCGCGCCGGGCACCGCGATCTCCGTGGTGCACAGTAGCGGAACGTCCGTCAGGCCCATCAAGCGCGCGGCGTACGCGGGGAACTCGGCGTTGAGGTCCTGTGTCGCGGTGAACACGATGCTGATCACGTCGTCGGGGTCTAGCTGGTTGCGGTGCAACACCTCTTTCACCAGCTCCGACGTGCCTTCGAGGATCGCATCGCGCTCGTTCGCGTCGACCTGAGTCGCCCCGCGCACCGCTCTGACAGCCACTCGCACACCCTACGAGGACGAGCTTTGCGCCGTTCGATGCAGGTCGGCGATCTCGGCGCGGGTCAGCTCGCGCACCGTCCCCGCGCGCTGGCCGCCGAGCTGGACCGGGCCGACCCGGGTGCGGACGAGTCGCGACACCGGATGCCCGACTTCGGCGAGCAGGCGCCGCACGATGTGTTTGCGTCCCTCGTGCAACACCACCTCGACGATCGCCTGCCCACCGTGCGCCTGGACCACCCGAAACGAATCGACCGAAACCGCCCCGTCGTCCAACACGACGCCGGACCGCAGCTGACGCGCAACCTGGCGACCCACCGGGCCGGGCACCGTCGCGAGGTAGGTCTAGGTGATCCCGAACGACGGATGCATCAGCCGGTGGGCCAAATCGCCGTCGTTGGTGAGCAGTAACAACCCCTCACTGTCAGCGTCCAAGCGGCCGACATGAAACAGTCGCTCTGCCCGGTCGCCGACCAGATCACCCACCGTCGCGCGTCCCCGGGAATCGCTCATCGCGCTCAGCACCCCGCGTGGTTTGTTCAGTGCGAGGTACACCAGGTCGTCGCGCACGATCACCCGGTCGCCGTCGACGTGAATGACTGCCGTTGCCGGATCGACTCGGGTGCCCAGCACGGCCACTCGCCCGTCCACGGTCACGCGCCCGGCGGCGATGAGCTCCTCGGACGCGCGCCGCGACCCCAGCCCGGCCCCGGCGAGCACCTTCTGCAGCCGAACGCCCTCTGCGGGTTCCGGCTGCGATCTAGAGCTCATCGGGTGCGATGGCGTCCAGACCGTCGATGTCCGGAAGCAGCGGAGCGAGCGACGGCAGCTCCTCCAGCGAGTCGAGGCCCATCTTCTCGAGGAACTGGTCAGTCGTTCGGAACAGCCCACCCCCGGTGTCCGGGTCGCTGCCCACCTCGACGATCAACCCGCGGGCGAGCAACGTGCGCACCACGCCGTCGACGTTGACGCCGCGGATCGCTGCGATGCGCGACCGGGTCACCGGTTGGCGGTAAGCGATCACTGCGAGGGTCTCCAACGCGGCCTGTGTCAACCGGCTGCGCTGGCCTTCCTGCAGAAACGCCTCCACTGCCGCGGCGTGCTCGGGACGCGTGTAGATCCGCACCCCACCCGCCACCTCGCGCAACTCGATGCCGGCCACACGCTCGTCGTAGTTGCTGCGCAGGGTGTCGAGCGCCGCCTGCACCACGTCGGTCGGCTGTTGCACGGCAGTCGCCAGCGCAGTGACGGTGACGGGTGACTCGACGACGAACAGGATCGCCTCGATCGCTGCCGTGAGGCGTTCCGGATCGACCGGCGCCACCGCGACGTCCGGCAACGTCGTCGTCTGCTCATCGATCTGGTCCGTGTCGTTCATCCGTATTCCTCGTCGCTATCGGGCAGGTCGACGTCCTCCTCCGGGCCGGTCCACCGCACGCTCAGATCGGTCAGCGCGGCGACCTGCTCGAACGCCACCCACCCGTCCCGGTACAGCTCGAGCAAGGCCAGGAACCGACCCACGACTTCCATGGTGCTGGAGCAGTCGCCGACCAGCGCGCGGAAGGTCGCGGTGCCGGAACGGCGCAACCGGTCGCGGAGGATGCCCATCTGCTCGCGGACGCTCACCTGCGGCGCATACAAATGCTCAGTGGACACCATTGGCACCGGCTTCGGCGCGAGCGCCTGCGCAGCGATCGCCGCGAGCCGCTGCGGGCTGACCCCGATCAGCACCTCCGGCAACAACCCGGCGAAGCGCGGCTCGAGCTCTACTGAGCGCCCGTGCCGCCGCGCCTGGGTGCGCTCCAGTTCGGCCAGATAGGCGGCTGCCAGCTTGTAGGCGCGGTACTGCAGCAAGCGGGCGAAGAGCAGGTCCCGCGCCTCAAGGAGTGCGAGGTCCTCTTCGTCCTCGACCTCCGCAGCGGGCAGCAACCGCGCCGCCTTCAGGTCGAGCAGCGTCGCCGCGACCACGAGGAACTCCGTCGCCTTGCCGAGATCCCACTCGTCCATGCCGGCGAGGTAGCTGATGAACTCGTCCGTCACCTGTGAGAGCGCGACCTCGGTGATGTCCAACTGCCGCCGGCTGATCAGGGTCAGCAGCAGGTCGAACGGCCCTTCGAAGTTCTCGAGCCGGACGCGGAACTGGCCGTCGTCGGGCACTCCCGGTCCGGTGCCCGCAGCCAACTCCTCGATCTCGACGGCGTCCTCGGCAGACAGTGCGTCGGTCATGACACGCTCGAGCGGGCGATGACCTCGCGCGCGAGACTGCGATAGGCCTTCGCACCGGTCGAGGTCGGCGCCCACGACGTGATCGGCTCCCCGGCGACCGTCGTCTCCGGGAAACGCACGGTCCGCGTGATCACGGTGTCGAAGACGGTGTCGCCGAAGGCCTCGAGCACCCGCGCGAACACCTCGCGACCGTGCAGGGTCCGCCCGTCGTACATCGTTGCCAGGATGCCGTCCAACTTCAGGTTGGGGTTCAGGCGCTGCTGCACCTTCTCGATCGTGTCGATCAGCAGCGCGACGCCGCGCAGGCTGAAGTACTCACACTCGAGCGGGATGATCACCCCGTTCGACGCGGTGAGCGCATTCACGGTCAGCAGGCCCAGCGAAGGCTGACAGTCGATCAGCACGAAGTCGTACTCCCCCAGCACGGGCGCCAGCACCCGCGCCAGCGACTGTTCGCGCGCCACCTCACTCACCAACTGGATCTCGGCGGCCGAGAGGTCGATGTTGCTGGGCAGCAGGTCGACGCCCGGCACCGACGTCTTGAGCAGCACGTCCTCGATGCCGAGGTTGCGCTCCATCAGCAAGTTGTAGCTGGTGCGATCAAGCTGATGCGGCTGCACGCCGAGCCCCGCGGACAGCGCGCCCTGCGGGTCGAAGTCGACGAGCAGTATCCGCCGACCGAGTTCGGCAAGCGCCGCGCCCAGATTGATCGCCGAGGTCGTCTTGCCGACCCCACCCTTCTGGTTGCACAGCGCCACCACCCGAGCCGGACCGTGGCGCTGCAACGCCGGCGGGTCGGGTATCTGTCGCTTGCTACGAGCCACTGCCGGATCGGCGGACTTACCCGGCTCGACGGGGAACAGCGCGCCCGATCCGGGCCCGTCGTCCTGCCGCGTCCCGCTGGTCATCTAGCGCGTTGCCGTCCTGATTCTCGTTGGGCTCGTCTCGGGTTGGCGCCGAGGCTACCCGCTCTGGGGTGGGCACTGGCGTACACCTCGCGCAGCGTGTCGACAGTGACCAGGGTGTAGATCTGCGTCGTCATGATCGAGGCATGGCCGAGCAACTCCTGCACGACGCGCACGTCCGCGCCGCCCTCGAGCAGGTGTGTGGCGAACGAGTGCCGCAGCGTGTGCGGCGAGATCCCGGACGCGAGCCCTGCGCGCTCGGCGGCGGTGCGCAACACCACCCATGCCGACTGGCGTGACAACGAGCCCCCACGCGAATTCAAGAACAATCGCCGTGAGCCGGCTCCCGCACCCGCCAAGAGCGGACGCGCCCGCACCAGGTAGGCCGACAGCGCCGCCGCGGCGAACGAACCCACCGGCACCCGGCGTTGCTTGCTGCCTTTCCCGGTCAGCAACACCGTGTTGTCGGTCAGATCCAGGTCGTCGACCGCCAGTCCGACAGCCTCGGAGATGCGGGCGCCGGTGCCGTAAAGCAGTTCCAGCAATGCCCGGTCGCGCAGCGCCAGCGCAGTTCCCGGATAGCCCGCAGCGTCCAGCAGACGCTCCACGTCTTCGAGCGGGATCGCCTTCGGCAGTCGCCGCGGCGGCGCAGCGGTGCGCACCTCCCGCGAGACGTCCACCGCGACGAGCCCTTCGTCAAGGGCGAAGCGGTGTAGTCCGCGCACCGCAGCGACCGCGCGGGCTACTGAGGAGGCGGACAGCGCGGGGTGGTCGGCGTCGCCCTCGCGCAGATAGGCGAGAAAGCCACTCACAGTCACGGCATCGACCGCGGAGATCGAGTCGACGCCGCGCGCCTGGAGATAGTCCACATACCGGTCCAGATCGCGCCGGTAGGCGCTGTGCGTGTTGTCGGAAACGCCGCGCTCGACCGCAAGGTGATCGAGGTAGGCACGCAGCACCGACGTCAGAACGAGGCGCTTGGCCGGCGCGGCTGCACTCACCGGCCGGGTCGGGCGGGCCAGCCTGCGTCGGCCGGGCGCAGATCGCGCCAGCCGGTGGCGCGCCCATGAACGGCTGCCAGGATTCCGGCAACCGTCGAGCCGTTGGTGATCGACCCCGCCATCACCCTGCGCACGGCCTCGGCCAGGGGTTCCCGGGTGACCGTCATGGTGCTCTCTTCGTGCTCGGCCTTGAAGTCGGTGTCGCTGGCGGCGAGCCCGCGCGCCAGAAAGACCCGCACCGCCTCGTTCGACATCCCCGGCGACGGATAGAGGTCCAGCAGCACGTTCCACTCGTCCGCGACGAGCCCGGCCTCCTCGGCCAGTTCGCGCTGTGCAGCTTGGAGGGCGGACTCGCCATCGACGTCCAGCAAGCCCGCCGGGAGCTCGTCCAGCTGTGCCCGGACCGCTGCCCGGTACTGGTTCACCAGAACGATCCGTCCGTCGTCGTCCAGCGCGACGATGGCGACCGCGCCCGGGTGGGTCACGACCTCCCGCTCGACGACCGAGCCGTCGTTCATCCGCACCCGGTCGATGCGCAGGCTCAGCAGCCTGCCGTGGAACTTGATCTCCGAGCCGACGACCTCGTAGGCGTCGAGCTCACCCATCAGTGCGCCCCGATGTTCGTGCCATCAGCTCACCGCGCGGATCTGCTGGTCGATCGCGCGCTCTACTTCGTCATCCGGGATCTCGACCGGCAACCGCTCGGCCGCGTTGTAGGCGAGCGCCGCCCCGACGAACGCGCGGAACAACGGGTGCGACCGGGTCGGCCGCGACTTCAACTCCGGGTGCGCCTGCGTGCCGGCATAGAACGGATGCACATCTCGCGACAGCTCCACGAACTCAACCAGCCGGCCGTCCGGTGACTCGCCGGAGACGATCAGTCCGGCCTGCTCCAAACGCTCGCGGTAGGCGTTGTTGACCTCGTAGCGATGCCGGTGCCGCTCTGATACCGACGTGGTGCCGTAGGCCTCGGCAACAACCGATCCCGGAACCAACGCGGCCGGGTAGGCGCCGAGTCGCATCGTCCCGCCAAGGTCGGCCTCGCCGGCGACCGCTGCCACCTGGCTGGCCATCGTCGCGATGACGGGCGCCGGGGTGTCGGGGTCGAACTCGGCGGAGTTGGCGCCTTCGATGCCGGCGAGGTTTCGAGCCGCCTCGATCACCATGCACTGCAGGCCCAGGCACAGGCCGAGCGCGGGGATGCCCCGCTCACGCGCGTAGCGCAGCGCACCGACCTTTCCTTCGATGCCGCGGATGCCGAATCCGCCGGGAACGACGATGCCGTCGACGCCGGCCAGCGCAACCGCTGCTCCGGCGTGTGTCTCACACGAGTCGGACGCAACCCACCGGATGTTGACCTTCGCGCGGTGTGCGAATCCACCGGCCCGCAGCGACTCGACCACCGAAAGGTACGCATCGGGCAGGTCGATGTACTTGCCGACCAGCGCCACCGTGACCTCGCACTTGGGGTTGCGCACCCGGTCGAGGAGGTCGCCCCACACTGCCCAGTCAACGTCGCGGAACGGCAGGCCCAGTCGACGCACGACGTAGGCGTCGAGCCCCTCGCCGTGCAGCACCTTCGGAATCTCGTAGATGCTCGGTGCGTCGACGGCGGCGACGACAGCTTCGGCGTCAACGTCGCACATCAACGAGATCTTGCGTTTCACCGAGTCGGGCAACTCGCGGTCCGAGCGGCACACAACTGCGTCCGGAGTGATGCCGATGCTGCGCAGCGCCGCCACCGAGTGCTGCGTCGGCTTTGTCTTGAGTTCGCCGGACGGCGCCAGGTAGGGCACCAGCGAGACGTGCAGGAAGAAGCAGTTCTCCCGGCCGACGTCATGACGCACCTGCCGGGCGGCCTCGAGAAAGGGCAACGACTCGATGTCGCCGACCGTGCCGCCGATCTCGGTGATCACGACGTGCGGCACCAGTCCGTCCGCGCCGGGTGCCGACATTGCGCGGATGCGGTCTTTGATCTCGTTCGTGATGTGCGGAATCACCTGCACGGTGTCGCCGAGGTACTCGCCGCGGCGCTCTTTCGCGATCACGCTGGCGTAAACCTGGCCGGTGGTGACGTTCGCCGATGCCGTCAGATCCCTGTCGAGGAACCGCTCGTAGTGGCCGATGTCAAGATCGGTCTCGGCGCCATCCTCGGTGACGAACACCTCGCCGTGCTGGAACGGGTTCATCGTGCCCGGGTCGACGTTGAGGTAGGGATCCAGCTTCTGCATCGTCACGCGCAACCCGCGTGCCTTGAGCAGGGATCCGAGGCTGGAAGCGGTGAGCCCCTTGCCAAGCGAGGACGCGACGCCCCCGGTGACGAACAAGTGCTTGGTGACGACGTTCTTGTTGACTGAATTAGTGCCGCTCGGCGTGCGATCCACGGAAGTCCACGCTAACACGCCAAGCCGCGCCGTCGCGCAATTAGCGCCGCGGCGCGTCGGTCGTCTCGTCCCCGGCCGCAAGCTCCAGAAGCCGCCGCGTCTGCACCAGGTGTTCGTCGGTGAGCAGGCCGCTCGCGTGCATCTGCCGGATCAGCCGTGCCCGGGAATAGGACGTCGTCGCGAACGGCGCCGCCGCACCGACGATCACCATTGCGACCTGGCGGGCGGCGGCGACGACGGCCGGCTCACTGCCGTCGCGCGCCCGCGCGGGCGGCAACTCCGCGTCGCGCCGACCCCACAGCGGCGCCAGCGTTCCTGACACCTCCGCGAGCCGTTCTCGGACGAAGCTTGCAAGGGCCGCAACCGCCTGAGGCGGCCTAGGGAGTTCCATGGGCTCCTATCGGGCCGGTGCCGGGAAGAGCGCGTCGGCGCTCTGATCCGTACCGTAGTGGCCGACCAGCCCCTTCGTGGCGCCGCCCAGCGCGAGCACCGCTGAGACCTGACCGAACGAGCTGTCGGCGTCGTCGACCGTGCTCACGGCCGCACGCTGCTCTTTCGACGCCCGTACCAGCGCGACCAGCCCGTCGTTGCGAGCCGAGGCGCCGTCGCCACCGATGACGACGTGACCGCCCGCGTTGGACAGCGCCGCAACCAGCGAAAGCTCCGCGGTGCCGGCGTAGTCGCGGGCCGGCAAGCCACCACGCGTCAATACGACCACGGTGGTCGAGGGCGTGATGTTCGTCGTCTCGGACGTCACCATGTGCAACGCGGCGAAGCCGCCGAGCACTTGGGTGACGTCGGTGTTCTGTCCGTGCCCGAGCAGCACGTAGGCGAGCAGTGAGCCGCCGACCTGGTCGGCGTTGCTGGTCTCGGGTGCGGACCAGCCGATCGGGTGCACCGGGCCGGTGGCCAGCGAGTTGATGCCCGAACCCCGGGACGGGTCGAGATAGGCCTTTTCGATGGTGACGCGACCGCTGATCTTGCCGCCGGCAGCGTTCACCTGCTGCACCAGGCCGTCCTGCATGTTGCTGGTGGTACCCGGCAGGTCGATCTCGACAACGTCCTTGCCGGTGAGCGTGTCCGCGACCAACTGCGTGCCGTACGTCGAAGCGAACTGGCCGGCGTCGTCGACCTGCCCCTGCAGCAACTTCACCTGTTCGGCGAGGTTGTCACGCTGCTTCTTGGCATCGTTGACCTGATTGCGGAGATCCTTGGTGATCGGGCCGTTGAGGGCGGTGGTACCGACCACGATGCCGAGCGCAAGGGCAAGGAAGACCGCGACGATGGAGACGAGGTGGTACCGGAACGAAATCACTTGAACTTGTCCTGAATCCAGTTGACGACGTTGTTCCAGTCGTGGTGCAGAGAGTCGAGGTAGGTGCGGCCGCTGTCGGAGATTGCGAGAGCAGCCACGATCGCGACGAGCGCCGCGATCACGAGCAGCAGCAGCGCGGCGCCGGAGATGCGATTGCGGTACAGGCGGGCAACACCGTGGGCGTCGATCACTTTGGAGCCGAGCCGTAGGCGGGTGAGGAAGCTCGACGCCATGCCGGACCGGCCGCGGTCGAGGAACTCGGTGAGAGTCGCGTGGCTGCCCACCACCACGACGAGATCGGCGCCGTGCACGTCTGCCACCAACATGGCCGCGTCCTCACTGGTGCCCGAGGTGGGGAACGTGATCGCCTCGATGCCGAGGTCCTGTACCCGCGCAAGCCCGGGCGCGCGGCCGTCCGGGTAGGCGTGCACGACCACCTCGGCGCCGGTACCCAATGCGGCGTCGGAGACGGCGTCCATGTCGCCGACGATCATGTGCGGCTTCAGCCCGGCTTCCAGCAACGCGTCGGCGCCGCCGTCGACACCGATGAGCACCGGTTTGTATTCGCGGATGTAGTGCTTGAGCGCCTTGAGGTCACGCTGGTAGTCGTGCCCGCGCACCACGATCACTGCGTGCCGGCCGGAGAACCGGGTCTTGACCTCGGGGATCCCCTCACCGTCGAGGAGCATGCGGCGCTCGCGGCTCATGAACTCGGAGGTGTTCACCGCGAACGCCTCGAGTTGGGCCGAGAGCCCCGACTTCGCCTCGAGCATCAACTTCTCGACGGTTTCGATGTCCTGCAGGGTGCCGGTGACGATCGGCGTCTCGCCGAGGAAAACGGTGTGCCCGTCGAGACGGACCTTGGCACCTTCCTTCACCGCGGCGAAGATCTCGCCGCCGACGTTGTCGAGCAGCGCAATTCCGTGCGACGCGAGCACCTGCGGTCCGAGGTTCGGGTAGCGCCCGGAGACGCTGGGCTGTGCGTTGATCACCGCGGCAGGCTTGGCGGCAACGAGCGCCTCCGCGGACATCCGGTCCAGGTCGACGTGATCAATGATCGCGATGTCGCCGGCGTTGAGCCGACCGGCCAATCGCGAGGTTTGCCGGTCCAACCGCGCCACCCCGGTGACGCCCGGCAGGGCATCGGTGCGGCGGCGCATGGTTGCAAGCTTCATGGCTGCCTATGCTGCCACCCGAAACGAGGCGCAGCGGGCTCCGCCACGCGGTGCGCCGAGCTCTCAACCTGCCCTTCGGCTTGTTTTACGGCTCGCGCGCCGTGGCGGCGGCTGGGCATCGGCGAGCAGTTCCGCGGCGTGCTCTCGAGCCGTGGGCGTGTCCGAGCCGGCGAGCATCCGCGCCAGCTCGGCCAGCCGGTCGTCGCCGGTCACCTCACGGACGTCGCTCGCGACGACGGCCCGGTCGCCGCCGTCCAAGGGCTTGTCGACGACGATGTGGTGATCGGCGAACGCAGCCACCTGGGCCAGGTGGGTTACCACAAGCACCTGCCGTTGCCGGGCTAGACGGGCCAGCCGCCGGCCGACCTCGATGGCGGCCCGGCCGCCGACTCCGGCGTCGACCTCGTCGAACACGAGCGTGGGCACCGGATCGGTCCCGACCAGGCACACTTCCAGGGCCAGCATCACCCGCGACAACTCGCCACCGGACGCGCCCCGCCCGATCGGCAGGGCGGGGGCGCCCGCGTGTGGCCGGAGCAGCAGCGCCACGTCGTCGGCGCCGTCGGCGGTCAGCGCCCCCTCCGTGCCACCCACGATCAGCGTTGGCAGGCCGGCAGTCGGGGGGCGCGGGGTTACGGACACCTCGACGCGCGCATCCGGCATCGCAAGCCCAGCGAGCTCGGCCGAGACCATGCCGGCGAGTTTGGCGGCGGCGCTGCGGCGTTGCTCACGGACTTCGGCGGCAAGTTCGGCGGCTTCGGCACTGGCGGCCTCATACTCGGCCCGCAGCGCGGCGATCGCCTCGTCGCTGACGTCGATCTCACCCAGCCGGGCGCGCGCGGACTCTGCCCACCGCAGCACCCCGTCGATGGTCGGATCCGGTTCGTCGCAGTACTTGCGCAACAGCGGTGCCAGGGCCGCCCGGCGCATCTCGACCTGTTCGAGCCTTGCTGGATCGGCGTCCAGCTGGTCGGCGTAGGCACCGAGGTCGGCGCCGAGGTCGGCAGCGAGCGCACCCAGCTCGG